>NYZT01000040.1 GCA_002687275.1 Candidatus Woesearchaeota archaeon | reverse complement strand
TCAAAACATTCTTTGACATCTACCGACAAGAGCACGAGGTCCACAGGATATGAAGTTTGCCACCAAAAACCTGCACTTGCGAGCAGGAGGGGGGCTCGTCGTGGTCATGCACAAGCAGGACGCAGAATGCATTGGCGCCCACGCCATGGACAGAGTCCAGCTATCTTCCGGCAGCAAAAAAACCATCGCTATCTTAGACATTGCCGAAGGGCCCAGCACGGTCAAACCAGGCATGATCGGCCTGTTTGAGGAGGTCGCCCAAGAGCTCAAACCCAAAGAAAGCGTGGGTGTCGAGCTAGCAGCAAAACCAAAAAGCGTGGCCTTTATCATGAAAAAATTGGAAGGCCAATCGCTCAGCTTCCACGAGTTTAAAGAAATCATCAAAGACATCGTTGACAACCGGCTTAGCATGATAGAACTAACAACCTTCGTGCTTGCCAACTACACCGCAGGATTGAGTGAACGAGAGGTGCTAGAGCTCACCAAAGCCATGATCCAAACAGGCCACAGATTAAGACTGCCTGGCAAGGTGGCAGACTTCCATTCCATCGGAGGCGTGCCCGGCAACAGAACCACCCCTATCGTCGTACCCATCGTTGCCGCGACAGGCGTGTGGTTCCCCAAAACAAGCAGCCGAGCCATCACGAGTCCTGCTGGAACCGCAGACACCATGGAGGTCGTGTGCAAGGTAGATCTCTCCTTTGAGCAGCTACAAAAAGTCGTGCACAAAACAAAAGGGTGCCTGGTGTGGGGCGGGGCCGTACAACTAGCACCTGCAGATGATAGGATCATTAGAATAGAGAACCCTTTGAACATCGACGCCGAGGGACAGATGCTTGCCTCAATAATGGCAAAGAAAGCCAGCGTTGGCGCCACGCACTTACTCCTAGAAATTCCTGTAGGCAAAGGCGCGAAGGCCTCAAGACACGAGGCAACCCACCTGCAACAACACTTTGGCACGCTGGCAAAGCACCTGGGCATACAGCTCAAAGTCGTGGTGACGGACGGCTCCCAACCCATCGGCAATGGTATTGGCTGCCGGCTAGAGATGAGAGACATATTACGCGTGCTTAGAAACCAGCCACAAGCGCCAAAAGACTTGCGAGATAAGAGTCTGTTCATGGCCGGCAACTTGCTAGAGATGCTCGGCAAGGCCAAAAAGGGAGATGGCTACTGTGTTGCAGAAGAAATACTAACTTCTGGGAAAGCCCTGAAAAAGTTCGACCAGATGGTCTGCGCCCAAGGAGGCAAGCTCCCAAGAACTATATACTTGTGTGATAACAAAAAAACCATCACAGCCTCACGGGGCGGGGTGGTAAGAAGTATAGACAACCAAGTCATCGCGAGAGTTGCCAAGATCGCCGGCGCGCCCCTAGACGCCTGCAGCGGTGTGGACCTCCACGTCCACCGCGGGGACAAGATCAAAAAAGGCCAATCATTACTCACCATCTACGCCATGAGCAAAGACAAGATGCGATATGCTCTCGCCGCGTACAAGAACGGCGTCGAGGTTAGGTAGCTACGGTTGCTGTAGTGTCGTACGCCCGGGCAACCACTCGCAGGCCTTCACAGTGCTCAATACTCGCGAGGGCAACACTTGCGGCTGGATTTACTAATGATTTCTTGTCACAGACAGGATGCTCGGCCAAAGTTTCTAGTGCATCAACGGCCTCAATGAGTGCGAGTGCTGGTCCGGATAGTGGTTGCAGGTCCTCAATGCCTTCTGGAATTTCTAGCGCAGAAAAGTCACGTCTCAACGGCGGCACAGCCCTCCGGGCTCGAACTGCATTCTTCGGTTCTCTTGTTTCACAGTAATCTTTGAGGTATCCTGATAATGATGCAACCGCGCCTCGGATAGGGTTGAAGTCTGTGTTCTTGTACCACTCCCACATGCCTTCTGCGTCCATGTCCTGGCCTCTAACTTGTCTGCTTATAAACTTTCACCCGCGCGTCCCAACGATAGCTTCTAGCAGGTTCAGGGCTCCGATGACAGAGTCGCGTTGCTGGCAGACCTCGTCCCCCAGCATGAACGTGCGGTAGCCAGTATTCCAAAGGTAGGCCACGTCGGTGATGTCCTGGCAGCTAGGCTCTGCGCCGTATGCTAGCGAGCCAAGAATGCGCGAGGCTGCGATGGCTTGGGGATCTTTCTGGATGATGTCCTCGCCAGCCATCAATATGTGGTGGGGGCGGTTTACTTCCACGAAATAATCTCCACGAGCAAACATTAGGCGGTTTGTGCCGTCATACTGCTCGCTGACATACCTGCCACCCTTGACAGACTCGATCTTCTCAGCGATGACGGCGTCTGCATGATACTCTCTGAGCGCAGTGCTGTCCTCTGCGCCCTCGACGAATGACAGCATGTACTGGTTCAATCCGACCTTTTGTGCTGCCTCTACATACCGTTTGTCTAGGTCTGTGAGGTTTCCTTTAATCTTGAGCGAGGGATGCATGATGTTCACGCTCTCTCCCTTGCCAAGAACGACTCGCGGACCCTCGAGCCTCACCATCGCGCTGCCCCATACGTGGGTAAAAAAGCACGGCCTAGGCAAGGGCGATGTTGTAGCAGTCCAAGAAGATGAGGCGGGTTTGCACGTCCAGGCAAAGCCCACCCAAAACGTGAAGAAGGTAAGCATCGATCTTTCTGACCATGACTGGCCCGCCACCACGGCGGTGCTAACCACCGTCTACCGTCGAGGTTATGACGAGGTTCGCGTACGATTCCAGTCACCAACAGAATATCAAAACATTAGCAGAGCCATACGCTCGCTGTTAGGGTACGCCATCATAGAAAATAAGAGCAAGTCTTGCTTGATCAAGAGCCTTCCCTCCCAGCTAGAGCAGAACTTCCAAAATCTTTTCAGAAGGGTGTTCCTGATATTGTTACAACAGCTGGAGGATCTGTCTGGCGTTCTCAATAACCCTGATGAACTAAAAAACTTCTACCATCGAGATGCAGATCTTAACGCAATTGTTAATCTTGCGGTGAGAATGATCAACAAAGGGCAGTTGCACGACCGCTTTGAAGAATTGCACTTCTTCCACGCACTGCTGGTACTAGAAGAGTGTGGCGATGACTTAGTGCGCTTTACAGCCGAGATACAGCAGGACAAGCAGGCGCCTGAGCTGGCCAAGGCGGTTGGAGAGACCACAAAGATGGTGAGGATGCTGTATGACGCGTATTTCCAAAAGAAGAAGGGCGTGCAGCACTTTTACAAGCAATACTACCTATACTGGCCTGGAGAAAAACATCCAAAAGCGCCGGTGTATGACTTCCTCAGCAGCGCAAAAGGCAAAACGTTCTACCTACGAAGCATCGTGGAGAAGGTCGTCCAGCTAGCAGAGTTATTGCTGCTGCCCCAAGTCGTTGAGGATCTTGACTAGACCGTAACCTTTTCTTCCACAAAAAGGGCGCTGGGCACGTAACCGTTAACGATAGGGTAGATTCTTCCCTTGCCAAACGAGGTTTGCTTACATTTCAACGTTATAGGATTCTGCCATCGCTTAAACTCTGCAGCCCTAAACTTACGATAGGTCTCGGTGATCTCATCGTTGCCGAAGCCCCGCTCGCGAATGCTGGCGAGGGGTACGTGGTTCACTAAGTGTTCTGCCATGGGGCTGATGCGTTCGTAATTGAACGGTGCGACCTGGCCTGGCTTGAGCTCAGGGGAGGGTGGCTTTGTCAAGGTTGCTTCTGGAATGACCTCACCTCTAACACCGTTGTACCAGTTGGCAACAGCGTACGCTTCTGTCTTGGTAAGGTCCTGGATGACTGCGATGCTTCCACTCATGTCGCCATAGATGGTGGTGTAGCCCAGCATGGCCTCGCTCTTGTCGCCAGTGGCAAGCAAAGTATAGCCGTGCTTGTTGGAGTACGCCATCAGCACCATCATTCTAAGTCTGGCCTGGAGGTTTTCCTCGGTGACATCGAAGGGTTTGTTTTCGAAAGAATCTTGCAAGGTGTCTATGGCTGCGTCATACATCCCTTTGATGGGAACGATCTCAAAATCTATGCCTAGGTTTTCGGCAAGTTTTTGCGCGTCGGTTATAGAACCCTCGCTGCTGTACTCTGAGGGCAGGGCTAGGCCTTTGACGTTTTCCTTGCCTAGCGCTTCTGCTGCAATAACACACGTTAATGCTGAATCAATGCCTCCTGAGAGGCCGAGCACTGCTTTTCGCAGGCCACTCTTGCCGTAATAATCCCGCAATCCTAGTGTTAGCGCTTGGAAGACTTCCTCTTCTGCAACAGGAAGGTCTAGGGATTGGTAGGCAGGTTTGATGAGCTGTACTGATTCTTCAAACGAGGGCAGCTGTGCGATCAACCTGCCTTCTTCGTCAACAACCATGCTTCCGCCATCAAAGATGAGCTCGTCCTGGCCCCCCACCATGTTGCAGTAGACGAACGGCACGTGTTGTTGGCGGGCGTGCCTCTCCATGAGAGAGTAACGAACCTGTTTTTTGTGGATGTAGTACGGCGAGGCAGAGATGTTGATGATGGCCTCTGCTCCCTTGTCTACCAATTCTTTGGTTATCTTTCTCTCATACTCATCATCCCACATGTCCTCGCATATTTGGATGCCATACTTCACGCCTTCAATGTCTACCGGTGTGGCAGCCTCTCCTGGAACGAAGTATCTTAGCTCGTGAAAGACATCATACGTGGGCAGCAGGATCTTGGCTCTGCGGTCAACAATCTTGCCATTGTGCATGACCAAGGCGACGTTTTTGATGTTCTTGCCATTCCGCATCTTGGTAGGTTCGATGCTGCCCACGATGGCGTAGATGTCTGGTGTGTTGAGAGCAATCTGTTCGTTGACGTGGACGGTGTCTTGGATGAAGTCATTATGTAAGAGTAGGTCATGGGCAGGATAGCCAGTAACCGCCTGTTCTGGCAGGACCACTATTTCTGCACCCTGTGCCTTGGCTTCGTGGATGGCCTGGATGATCTTGACGCCGTTGCCCACAAGATCTCCCACTGTCGGGTTGATCTGGGCTATCGCAATCTTGTGCTCTAAGGCCATACTCTTAGCATAGAGAAATCCGCTTTGTTGTTTGCGCGTGTACTATGTACATTTTGGACCTTATGTATACGGGTGTACGCACAAAGTCTATGCGGGCGGGTTAGTATGAAACCGCATGGCAAAAGGTGGAAGGTTACCTTACCCGGCTACAGCGGTAGACGTTGTTGTCGAGGTTGCAGGAGGCATAGTTCTCATAAGAAGGGGTAATCCTCCCTTCCAGGGGCAGTGGGCGCTTCCTGGTGGCTTCCAAGAGGCAGGGGATAGCCTGGAAAAGACGGCAAGGAAGGAGATGCAAGAGGAGCTCAATCTTGAGATTTACGAGCTCACGCCGATGGCTATCTACTCTGATCCTGATCGGGATCCAAGAGGACATGTCAACAGCATGGGCTACTACGCAAGAGCCAAAGGACAGCCAAAAGCAGGCGATGACGCTGCACACGCAGAGGTCTTCCCTGTCAACGCGCTGCCCTCTCCCCTAGCTTTTGACCATGACAGACGCGTGGAGGAGTATCGACAATGCAGAAACTTGTGAGCGCAGACCTTTGTAAGTATGACGCAAGGCCGCACGAAGAAAACATCGCAGCCATCAAGAGGTTTAAAGAGCAGGAGAATGCGTTGCTGCTCTGCCACACCTACCAAAGACCTGAGGTGCATGAGGTGGCAGACTTTGTGGGGGATAGCTACGGGTTGAGCGTCCAAGCAACAAAGGCAGCCCAATCAACAATAGTGTTTTGTGGCGTGCACTTCATGGCAGAGACCGCCAAGATACTGAACCCTCAGAAAAGAGTGTTGCTGCCGAGTTTAGATGCGGGGTGTGGTCTGGCTGACGCGATTGATGTTGAGGGTGTTAGAGCATGGAAGGCACGCTATCCTGGCCTGCCCATGGTGCTGTACATCAACTCTCCGGCAGACGTCAAGGCAGAGGCAGACATCATCTGCACGTCTGGCAACACGCTCAAGGCGATAGAGGCCGCTCAGGGTAATAGGGTGTTGCTTGCGCCAGACAAGAACCTGTACTACAGTTTTGCTGACAAAACAAGCAAAGAGCTCATCCCTTGGGAAGGGTATTGTCCGGTTCATAAGGCAGTGACAGGAGACATGGTAGAGTACGCCATGGCTGAGCATCCTTCTGCGCTGGTTGTCGTCCATCCAGAATGCAATCCTGACGTCACAGAACTAGCAGATGCCGTGCTGAGCACGTCAGGCATGGTGGAGTACGTTCGCGAGTCTGCTGAAAGAGAATTCATCATCGGAACCGAGCTTGGATTGGTGCAATTGCTGGAGAGGACGTTTCCAGACAAGGAGTTCTACCAGGTGTACGACCACAAGAGTTGTGACGAGAGTTGTGTGTGCCCGTACATGAAGGCAATCACGCTTGGTAAGGTTCGACGCTCGCTCGAGCAGGGCACGCACGAGATCATGGTGCCCGAGGACATCCGCGTCAAGGCCATGACTGCGTTGGAAAGAATGATTGCTATAGGTCGTGACCGCTAGGCATCGCCGTATAGCGCAAACGGGCTCACTCTGGTTATTTTAATGGTTACGCTTTTCCCTAGTGGCAGGTCTTGTTTGATGACGACGGGTTTGTAGGCGAAGTTTCTTCCTATAACGCCGCCGTACGGTCCTTTTTCCACGATGAGCGCGCTTCCTTGCCAGCCAAGCCATTGCTTGTTGTGCGCCTCTGAGACTTCTTTTTGTACGATTGTGGCTTGCCTGCTCCTTTCTTTTTTGATGTTGCCGTGCATGTCTTCCATCTCGTCAGCTTTTGTTCCTGCCCTGGGCGCGTATCTTGCTAGGTTGACGATGTCAAAGTTGAGCTCCTTCAGCTTGGCTAGAGTGTCTGCAAATTCTTCCTCGGTCTCTTCAGGAAAGCCAACGATGACGTCTGTAGAGATGGTCATCTTTGGATATTTTGCCCTGAACGCTTTGACGAGATCAACGACTGCTTGGACGTCGTGGCCGCGCCCCATGCGCTTGAGCACGTTGTCGTTGCCTGCTTGCAATGGCAGGTGGATGAACTTGTAGACTTTGTCGTGTGCATATGCTTCTAAGAGTTCTGGGAGATACCGCTTGACGTGTCTGGGATTGCCCATGCCCACTCTTATTTTGAAGTCTCCTTCTATCGCGCATATTTTTGTTAGCAGTCGCGCGAGGTTGCTTTTCCTGTCAAAGCCCCAGCAGGCGGTGTCCTGGCCGGTTAGCCATACTTCTTTGCAGCCGTCCTCTACTGCTTGCCGTACCTCTTGGATGATGTTCTCTTCTGGATAGCTGTAGAGTATGCCTTTGACGAGTCTTGTGCTGCAGAAGGCGCAGGCATCTAAGCATCCTTGGGAGATGGGGATGATGCCTACGAGCGGGTTTTTGCGTATTCTTGGCTCGTTCAGCTTTACTCTTTTTTCTACGCTTAGCTGTTCATACGGTGCGTCGCTGGTGACTGCGGAGTGTATGTCTTGGATGTGGTGGGTGCCGAGGAAGACTGCTTCTGGCGCCATCTCTCGTATGGGTTGGATGATGTCGTCTGGCACGCAGCCGGTGATGACGAGTTTTTTGTCAGGAAATTTTTGTTTGGTTTTTCGTACTTCTTTCAAGGCTGTCTGGTTGCCCTTGACCGTGCAGATGTTTAGCACGACAACATCTGCGTCCTTTTCCTGGACCACTTCTTCCTTGGCTGCGAGCTTGCCACTCATTATTTCTCCTTCTGCGTGGTTCTCGCTGCATCCGTAGCTCTTGACGGCTATTTTCATAGGAAAGCGCTCAGTCGGGCGTATAAAAGGGTTTAGGAGAATCAGGGTTTGATGGAGTACTGTTGTATTAGGTTTTGGGCCTCGGGGATGGTGGCTCTTGCTAGCGCGGCCAGAGGAGCGTTGCGACGGTAGAGTGCAAGAGCGATGTTTGCCTCCTCTTCTCCGCAGTCCGCTGCGTACTCTTCCATCACTTCGATGTTGTCTTCTAGTGTTTGTAAGAACCTCATGACGCCAAAGCGAGCGATGGTGATGACGGTACTTAATGATTTTTTAGTTACTTCTTCGCTTGGCCATCCTCTGACAGACTGGCGTAGGTATTTGGCGCTCGTGAACCACATCTCCAACTGGATTTCTTCGTTGTCCGGGTCGATAAGTAGGGTGTCGTTCAGGAAGAGCTCGGGTATGCCGTCCTGGACGGCGAGCCCGCTTGGAGATAGTATGGGTTTTACGCTGACCCTGCAATACTTTGGGGTGCCTGTGCGTCCATAGGGTTTCCACATGGTTTGGACAAAATGTTTGTGCGCGCCTGTTGCAAGTTCAAGAGGGCTTGTGTCTGGCATGGGTGATATTAGTGCACTTCACTCTTAAGCATTCACCTTTTTTCTCTCCACGAGGGCTGCAAAACCGTGGAAGTAACCAACCAGTGGTAACATATGGGTGCTTTTTATATCTCGGGCCTGGTTAAGAGTGGTATGGCAAAACAATCAAGAGTGACCCTTGGTCCGATTGAGGACCTTGTTGGTGAAGCAGAAGGACTTAAGGAAGTAGGAAGAGCAACAATAGTTGTTGTTGACGAAAATCGAATACACTATTCGACGCCTTTCCAAGAGAGCACGGTTAAGACAAAGAAGCCGATGCACAAGGCTACGCGAGCAGAATTCCTTAGTCACGCAGACACCTTCCTAGAGAATGGTGAGGCTTGGCTAGCTGAGGCAACCTTCCGACCTTACGGATGGTTCGTCGCGAACAAGCTTTCTGGCAAGCTCTACGTGCGAGAAAGCGCCGCTCCTAAGGAAGCTGAAGAATAATTTATTTTTTTCTTGCCCTTCTCTCACGGGCCTGTTCTACTGCTACTGACTTTCGGCACTCAACGCACCATTTGCGCATGACAGAATAAGAACGAATGTTTTTGCTGCACTTCATACACTTAGGCATGCGATTGTCACCACTACAGAGTTTAATAACATGTGTATGGCAGAAAATATACTATTTAGTAAGCGCTAGCAAGGCCAACAGAGCAATAAAGCAGACCAAGATCACGACTAGAAGCAAAACTTGGTTGATTTCAGCCTTCATTGTTCGCGAAAACAAGAACGTATTTAAAAATGCTATGGTCATAGGTAGACCATGGACGTTGAGGACGAGCTACTAGCGATGTACTTTGAGATGGAGGCCGAGCTCGAGGCAGATCGGTACTTACGCATGGAAGAGCAAGCCCTACAAGATCTGATCTGGGTTCACATGTATTCGTGGCAAGAACGGGTGGACTTTCTAAACATTGGCTGGACTGACGAATCTGGAGAGCAAGAAAACCTGTACTACTTTGAGGGCCATGGTGGGTGCTGCATACGACCGATCAAAGAAGTCACCCAAGCATTCTTTGACCATTTTGGGCCAACAGCAGAGTACAACTAGTGCGCTTGAGAGCCAAATCCAAAACAAACCAATAGTTTTTAAGCCCTCTTTTTCTCTATTCTCTATGAATGTGGAAAAGTTAATCCTTGATTTCCAAGAGGTTAGAAGGCAATATACCAAGGACAAAAAATTTATCATGGCGTTTGAACAGATAATGAGGGTGCGCATGACGGGTGTGACCTCTAGCACGCTCATGGGGGCAAGCAATGTACGCGCATTCTACGAATTCTCTCACATGCCTGGCGTGTGGTACGGTGTTAGCCAAATAACGTCAATGCTGGAATCCATGGCCTTAGACAGCATGGATGTAACCGCAAACTAACGTACCAACCTATACGACAGGTAGATGAAGGGTGTGTCCATGACCGCGACAAACGTTTTCAGCAGCCATACTGACAGGATGAACGGAACTACAGGTAGCACGCCATAAAACGCGATCGTGATAAATATTGTTGAGTCAATAAGCTGCGAACATACCGTACTCATGTTGTTTCTCAACCACAAGTGTTTGCTGTTGAATCTGTGCTTCAATCTATGGAATGCCCAGACGTCAAAATGCTGAGATATTATGTAGGCGATGACCGAGCCAAGCACGATGCGAGGCGTGAAGGCAAAGAGCGTTTGTAGGGCTGCCTGGAGCGGCTGGCTAAACGCGGTGACGTCTGCTCTCAGAAGAATCTGTGAGAAGACCACAAGACAAACCTGTGATGCCAACCCCAACCACACGACTTTCGTGGCTTCCTTCTTCCCCCAGTGCTCTGCAACGATGTCGGTGGCAAGGAAAATGGCTGCGTACAACGGTAGGGCAAGCCCTGTCGTTATCCCAAACACCGTGCTTATCTGCGGGGCAAAAATGTTTGCGATAACCAAGAAAAAAGGGGGCAGGGCGACAAGCCATGATCTCCCAAAACTTGCGAATACTAGCACCGTGCCTAGCGAGAGGGCCATCACCAGCAAGAACAAGACTTCGTTAAGCATATGCTGAAAAACAAAACAGCACATTTAAATATCGGCCCCTCCTATGGGGGGATCAATATGGATATTTCACTGTTAGAGAGCGTCGGGCTAACCTCCTCAGAGGCAAAAGTGTACCTGGCCCTGCTCAAGATAGGAGATTTTACCTCAAAAGGAGAGATACTCAAGCAATCCGGAATAGCGCCGTCAAAGGTATACCACGTCCTGGAAAAGTTGCTAGCAAAAGGCCTGGTGAGCACGATCATCAAAAACAACGTCAGGCACTTCATGGCCGCCCCGCCATCAAGGATAAAAGAATACGTTGGGCAGAAGCAAAAGCAACTCAGACAAGAAGAGGCAACAGTAGAAAAAGTTCTTCCCGAGCTGGAGAGTCTCTACGCTTCCTTCAAAGAACGAGCAACAGCAGAAGTCTTCTTAGGCTGGAAGGGCCTAGAAACCGTGTACGGAAGCCTCATCAACGACCTCAAAAAGGGAGAAAAAGTGTACGTTCTTGGTGCAAGCCAGGGCGCGGATGAAGAAAAAACCCTCCGCTTCTTCAAAAAATACGGCAAAAAATGCATGGACCAAGGAGTTTTGGTACGGATGTTGTACAACGAGACCGCCCGCCCGTATGTTAAGAAAATGAGAAAAGAAGGCGTGTATCACCAACAACGCTTCCTGTTCAAAAACACGCCGGTCGAGATAGCCGTGACAAAAGGTGTCGCAGCCATAGTCATGCTCAAGCAAGATCCCTTAGTCATACTCATCCGCGACAAGGAAACCGCAGACAGCTTCATCGCATTCTTCAACGAGCTATGGAAGATAGCGAAGGCGTAGGTTTATATGCCTGAAAGTGCTTATCCTGCCATGGACGGATTAGTCGATCCAAAGGAAGAATTACCGAGACTGATGGCGGCAGCCTATCACGGTGTTGACGCACGGGTGTGGGATCCTGTGAACATACCCGGCACAGACATGATCTATAGTGCTGAGGAAGATCCCCAAGATATGCTACTTGTCAGGGAGCGACTAGACGCCCACCAAGGCGACATTGTTGCTGGCTGGTGTTATGGCATGGAAGCTATGTGTCGCTTACACGCCGCCATAACCCGACCGACGCATGAGGGTATAAGCATGGCCCGCGTTGCTTTTTTGGACTATCTCGGAGCGGTTTTTCCCGTGGCCAGAGATGGTTCGTCCACGGAAGATTATAAAGATCGATTTTGGAAGAGTTGTGTTGGCGACTTGCACGCTGAGGCGTATGGCTATGTTATTCTCATGGAGCGCTATCATAACGAGATGGGTCACCAACTACCTTCAGACGTCATGCTCGCCCCTGTACAAGAGGGCGATCCCTCTCCTGGGCGAAATTTCACGCGTTTTGCTGCAGAACTGCAATGTGCATTTGGTGTAGACTTGTATGAAATCTGCAAGAAGGGCCTGCCAAAGCTAAGCACGAAGGGCGTAGACCTTGCTAGCCACGCCGCCGATGAATAGACTGGCTAGGCTTATGCCTATAGCTTGGAGGACGATGGTGGCCTCGAAACCCGGCCCTAGGGCGTAATACGCCGTAAGAAACGTGAGAAGGACGGTGCTCAGCACGATGCCCACGCTGATGGTTACGCCCTTTACTGAGGGTCGCATCCACGTCACCATGATAGGGATGGCCATCAGCACGCCGAAGCTAGCAAAAATATACGCTCCTAGCACTAAATCTTGGATGAGTATGGCTAGGAGTCCGCCAATGACCGTTATGCCTATGGCTGCTAGCTGAATCCTTTTCACGGCTTGGCTTTTTGTATGGTTTTTGAAAAAGTCGTGCACAAACGAGCTTGCCGCGGTAAACACGTAGGTGTCGATGCTGGACATGAACGCAGCAAAGAACACCACGATGGACAATCCCATTAGCCCTGCAGGTAGCAACGTTGCAAAGCCTTGCACCAACGCAATATCTGGATCAATAGACGGAAGGCTTGCTTTGATGGCTAAGCCTATCAATGAAAGCACGAAGGCAAAGACAACGTAGATTATTACTGAATAGAAGATTCCTTGTTGTAATGTTTTTTCTGTCTTTGACGCGTACACTCGCTGCCACAAGGAAGGATCCGCAAAAGGTAGAAGAATGCCTAGTAGGAAGAATCCAACAACGTTCGCGACGCCTGCTTTGGTAAGGTTCCAGTCTGCAGCAGGAATGCTGGTGTTGCCGAGTAGGAAGATGGCAAACACGAGGAGTACGAAGAGGATGGCGCAGTATTGCAAGATGTCGGTGGTTACCACAGCCTTGAAACCGCCAATGAGCAGGTAGGCAAGAACGACACCCAACACGATGAGGGTGGAGAGCTCAAAGCTCAGTCCGGTAAAGAAGGCCAGCACTTTTGAGCTGGCTATGAGGTTTAAGATCAAGAAAGCCACCACCAAGAAAATGTTCAGTAGACTTGTGCAGTAACCCGCGCTCTTACCGTACCCGTGGAAGAAATACTCTGCCATGGTGTAGTGAGAGCCTGCGTGGTTACGGTGAAGTTTCATGCCAAACGGAATGAAGATAAGATAGCCTGCAGCAACGCCTAAGAAATACCAGATGGCGCTAAACCCGTACAAGTACAACAACGCAACATAGATGAGCAGGATGCTTCCGGTCTTGGTCGCGTTGATGGATGATAGGGCTCCTAAGACTCCCATTTTTCTGTCTGCGATCAAGAAGTCTTCGTCCCCGGCTTGTCTGGATCGCCAGCACGCGACCCCGATGACCGCGATGATGTAGACAAGGATGAAAGCTATGTCAATCCCTGTAAGTGCTACCATACTCGTAGGACGCGCCCCAAGCATATATATCTAATGGCGACAATTGTCGTGTTTATAGCGTTTTGTAAGTGTTAATCAGCAATTTTCCCTCTGCCTTCTTGAGATGTGCCTGGAAGGTAGAGTAGGAAAGCTTCATTTTCTTTGCTAGAGCCACCAATCCTATCTTTTTGGGATATTCGTAGTAGCCATGCTCGATGGCCAGCCCTAGTGCCTGTTTTTGTTTTTTTGTGATCTTGGGGTGGATGCCTGCCACCTGGATGTTGGTTATGGTGCCCTGTTTCAAGTGCATAAGGGAGGCGCTGTGGTGCTTTTTTGCGTAGTTGTACACGTCCAGCAACGCTTGCTTGTCCCAGGCGGCCATGTCCCAGATGACGTCCCCTTCTTTGGACAGGTGGGAGGGGCTCATGCGTATTATTCTGGGATCGTAGATGTGGCGCAGCTTGCCTGGTTGGTGCGCCAACGCCACGACAAAATCCCCATGCCTCTCCATGTGGACTATGTCTTTTCGTTGCTTCAGAAATCTTATTGCTGCCTCCTTATCCTTGTCAGGCCCGATCATGAAGCCAGCCATGAGCACGGCGATGCTCTTGCCGTCTTTGTAAAAGGAGAGAGGATAGCCGGTAAAGTCGATCTGGAACTTCATGGCAACGGCTGCCAGCGGAAAGGCACTGCCAGACATCTTAGTCTTAAGCAACCACATAGACACACGATAGTTGTCGTGTCTTATAAGCTTTGGTAACCGAAAAACTTATAAGGAATGGAAATATATTTGCCATGGAGGAAAAAATGGAAAAAACTACTGTTGAGGGTCAAGGAAGGGTGTTTTTGCCTAAGAAGCTCCGCGAGCGTGCTGGCATAAGGCCGGGTCAAGATATGCTTATTGATGCTAAGGAAGGGGAGATAGTGCTAAAGACTGCCAAATCCTGGAAGGAGTTCAGCACGGCCTTGAAGGGTTGTGTCGCGTCTAGCAAGATCGATCCTCTGCAGGTTAAGAACATCTGGAGGCAAGGGTGATCTTTGTCGACAGTAACATATGGTGCTACTATTTTGATGCATCCTCCAAAGAGCATAAGAAGGCAGCCGCAGCAGTGGATAAGTATCTGAAATCGGACCACATCGTTCTGAACACTCCGATATTAATGGAGGTCGCGCATTATCTTATCAAGAATTTAGGGGCTGTTGAAGGCAAGGCAAAGCTTCTTCGGTTTTTGGAGTTTCCTTCCACCATTATTGATCTAGATTTTTCGCAGTCCAGGGACGCGATTGACTGGTTAGCTAAGTACACGCATGTGGGCATAGGTGGAAGAGATGCCACAATTCTTTCTAGCATGAACCAGACAAAGACAAAGCGACTATTAACCCACGATAAGGCGTTTGCGCGTGTTGCCGAGATTGAAATGGTTGATCCGGTTTAGAGGTGATTCTTGAGAAATTCGACGGTGTGTAGTATTACATAACTGATCTCTTTATAGGCGCCATGACAACTTATTTAATGTCGCGATTTTTTTGTGCTGGTATGGCTTTGTTCCGTAACGCTCTGGCTTTTGTCACCGGCTTGTTCGGTGCCACCCATCCTGTTGTTGACACTGGCGAACAAAAAAGAATGGTGAAAGCCGCGTTGTTTGTGAAGACCTTTTTGGTGATGGTCAGAGAGTTGTATCCCCGTACGACGCTTCCAGACACTTTGGATGTAGACGCGACAGTGAAGATTATGGTTCAAGGGAGCCTGCCTCCTTTTGTTATTGACTCTGTCGGACCCGTTATCATGCAGCTTGTTGACAAAAAACTACGCATAACGTTTGGTAACTCTATGTTGAGTGTGGGCAGTCAAAGCGTCCAGGAGCGTTGGGAGGGCTCTGGAGGGGAGACAGGAATCCATGCCAAATACGCTACGAAGTTGTATAAATACTTAGAGACGCTAGGAATTATTTGACGGCTATCTCTCGTACTTGTCAAAGTCTTTGGCTAGCGGAGAGAACGGAAACGGTCTAACGTTGGTGTGGAAGGTCAGGTAGCGCATGAAGGCGTATCCTTGCGTGTTGAAGATCTGGCAGAAGTTTGCCAGACTCCTGTTTCTCTTGCTGCTGAAGAGAACGTATAGCAAGTGCAGTATGGCAAGAATCTTGACTAATGTCCACCAAACGCTAAGAATGATGCCAGAGATGATGAGCACGGGAATTCTTATCAGTGCCTCCCTTCTTTCCTTCCTCATAGGCAGGAAAAACAAGATTCAATATAAAAAGGTATGGTGTGCGAGTGATAACAGAATGGGTACACATTTTATATACCGGCGGTGCTCGCCAAGACTTAGGAGGTAGTAATTATGGCAAGAAAAGGATTAGCATTGGTGACACAAATACTTGTGTTGGTAGGAGCTCTTAACTGGGGCTTAGTCGGGTTGTTCGATTTCAACCTGATAACAAAGATTTTGGGAACCGTTCCCACGGTGGAAAAGGTCGTATACGTTCTCGTTGGCCTATCCGCACTATACGAAATCTACCTAGCAACTAAATAAATTTTTTTTATTTTTTTCAACTAGTGTCAATAATGAGCTTGTTCTTGTCCTCGGGGTGGACGTAGACTTCTTTGCCTTTTTGTAGCTGCAAAAAGGTGGCTATTCTCTTGTTGATAACTACTGCTAGAGATGAACCGACTTGGGTGACTTTTGCTGGAGCGCCAAGGCCCCACACTCCTTTCTTCTTCGCTACCTCGTCCATTTTTTGTGATGTGGCCTCGTCAAAGAGCTCTTCGCCGCATTTTGTGCATACCTCTACTGGAAACTTTCCTAACTCCTCACCGTACACACTAAACAGAACATCCTTCTTCACTACCTTTCCACCACATTCGTCACATTTCATTTGTTCACAAACACCGTTTTGATTTTGTAGGTGTCTCCTTGCTTTTTGAAAAGCCTCCGGCGAGACTTGCACTCGCGACCTCTACCTTACCAAGGTAGCGCAATGGCTACTATGCTACGGAGGCATAAGAAGGGAAGTCACTAGCTTGTTTATAAATCTGCTTAAACCTCACGTTTTTAAACACAACGGTATCCGTACTTTGATGGACGTAAAGAAACAAGCTCTGGACCTGCACGAAAAGCTAAAAGGAAAGATTGAAGTCAACAGCAAGATTCCTGTGAAGACAAAAGAAGATCTCAGCCTAGCCTACACGCCAGGCGTTGCAGAACCTTGCAGGGTTATCGCCCAAGACAAAGAAGCAGTCTACAAGTACACGTTCAAAGGCAACACGGTAGCCGTGGTCACTGACGGCAGCGCAGTCCTGGGACTAGGAAACATTGGCGCAGAGGCAGCACTCCCCGTCATGGAAGGGAAAGCCCTACTCTTCAAAGAGTTTGCAGGCATCGACGCATTTCCTATCTGTCTCGCAACCCAAGACGTACAAAAAACTATT
Organism: Candidatus Woesearchaeota archaeon; assembly: GCA_002687275.1. GTDB lineage: Archaea > Nanobdellota > Nanobdellia > Woesearchaeales > ARS49. The sequence continues at coordinate 9,191 of NYZT01000040.1, read as the reverse complement.
GAAACCGTAAGAAACATCGCCCCTTGTTTCGGAGGCATAAACCTGGAGGACATCAAAGCCCCAGAATGCTTTGAGATAGAGGCGGCATTGCAAGATCTAGGCATACCCGTCATGCACGACGACCAGCACGGCACAGCCGTGGTGGTGCTGGCCGCGCTCATAAACGCACTCAAGGTGGTGGGCAAGGATGACGCAAAAATTGTTGTTAACGGCGCTGGAGCCGCAGGCGTGGCCGTGACAAAGCTATTACTCTCGTACGGCATAGAAAACATAATCATATGCGACAGCAAAGGAATAATCTACGAAGGAAGGGAAGACGTTGCAGAAAACAAGACAAAACAAGAGCTGTCCATGCGAACGAACAAAGAAAAAAAGAAGGGTAGTCTTGCTGATGCTTTGCAAGGAGCAGACGTATTCGTGGGAGTTTCTGTAAAAGATGCCGTGAGTCAAGACATGGTAAAGAGTATGGATAACGCAGTCATCATCGCCATGGCAAACCCAGATCCTGAAATACTGCCAGATGATGCCCTGGCTGCAGGCGCAAAAGTGGTGGCCACGGGAAGGTCAGACTTTCCCAACCAGGTCAACAACGTTCTTGGATTTCCAGGAATTTTCAAGGGAGCGCTAGAGGCAGGGGCCACAAAAATCACTGAGGAGATGAAGATGGCTGCAGCAAAAGCGCTAGCAGCATTAATAACAAATCCAACCGCAGACCAGATTATTCCGCCTGCAACAGACAAGGATGTAGTACCAAAAATAGCAAAAGCAGTCAAGCAAGCTTACGAGAACTCGTTCTGAACAAAGTAGCCATCATACCTTGAGGCACGATCAATGTACGGGCTGTAGCCATACACCTCGCGAGTGGGTGGGATGTCTTCGGGGGTCACGACAATAACTCCTTCATATTGTGGACCTGAGGGCAGGTACGCTCCATATCTTGACCTTCCGCCTGTGGTTAGTCTTCTGGAGGCAGATCTGGCCTGGCTTGCTAGCATGTCGGTACGTTGCTGGTAGCTCTGGCCTCCTGGTCGTTGGATAACTCTAGAACGGAATCCTGGTTGGTAGATGCCAAACTGGCCACTGTAATCTTGGTTTGCAACCATGTTGCCGGTAACGGTCGCATCAAACATACCTTGCGTGCCAACGATGGTGATGGCCGCGATGGCTAAGACTGCGGCTATGCCAATCGTGATGAGTCTCCTTTCGTCCATTGTAGTACTGCGCGCTCTACTTGTTTATATATCTTTTGCTCGTCTTGTACTTGTCAGGATGGAAAGGCTCTAGTCTTACCACTTGGGTGTCAGGGAGGTGCTCGGCCAACCAGGAAGCGAGTTTTTCGGTAAAGTGGGTTTGGTCGTAGCCAAGCGCTATGATGTCTGGCTTTTCTGCGAGGATGACGTCGTACTTGTTCCCCGTGTTGCCAAGGATGGCTTTTTGTACGGTGGGCTGTGCCTGCACCAAGGCCTGCCTGGTTGCTTCATCGTGGTCGGGCGTGCGGTGCTTCACCGCTTGTACGGTGGCGTCTCTCGCGATGACCACGGTAAGGTTGCCGAGCTTGCTGGCCTGCTCGAAAAAGTTTTCATGACCAGGGTGGACGCCGTCAAACGTGCCAAACGCGAGCACGTTCATTCGGTGAGAAGGTGCCATGCAATGGTCTCCGGTCCGTTCACATCAGGACCCAGAAGGTCGTCCATCAGGGGCTTGTTGTCTTGATACAAGAGTTCCACTTGTTTGTCGTTCAGCACTCTAAACACTTCTAAGACGAATGCGTAGGGTTCTTTCTGCGCCCAGAGCGCTCGCCCCTCCCATTCGTTCCCCATGCATTCCCGAAAGCAGCTGAGTGCTTGTGCAAACCCCTCTTCGTCCGGATGGCCGTTGGGGACGACCTTGGGGATGAGCTTGGTGAGAAACGGTGTTTGGAAGTTATGACGAAACTGAGGGGTGTCGTACATGTTTTGCTCTCGCGGGCTAAACCCTCTTCGTGGGTGAATCTTGTTTGCAACATCACACGCGTCTGCCCACGCGTACACACCGTTTGCTATTTGCTCCTGCGGGTCTTCGTTAGCATCGAACGCCTCCTTGGCTTTTCGATAGTAGGACCGCATCCTTTCCATGTCTGCGTCCCATCGCGCTTTCCGCTCACTCAGGCGCTGGTCTCCCCACTTGGTCATGCCAAGAAGAGCTAGGACTTGCTTAAAAACGTTAGGTTTGTGGGCTAGGCGGCTATCCGGGAAGCGGTGGTAACGTCTACCACTGTTTTCCTTTGTTTGCTCACCTCGAAGAGCTTCAGGGCAGGGTGGCTCTTCAAGGCTACGCCGTAGGTTTCTCTGACCTGCTGCATCGCAGCGGCGTCATTGCGAAGCGTGTCTGTGTACATGATGCCTAGCACTGTCCATTTTTTTACCACGAGTTCTGAGTAGTCCGTTTCTTTCAGGCCGGGCAGATCTTGTAAGGCCACTCTTACGGGCACGGGAGTGAAATGCAGAGATCTTCGATGGTCTTTGGATTCCAGTGCTGCGGAGGTGCCTGAATCATGACGATAGGCGATTACTATATAGCCGGACCCGAGGAGGATTCCGACTTCGCCGTTCATGTTTAGCGTTTCTCCCTGCGCGTAATTGAATCTCCCTTTCTGGCTTAGCGTGCTCACTGAAAGCTGGTACTTTCCCATAGCCTTAAGACATCCCAGGATGTTGCCAAAGGGATCTGAGCGGTTGACAGCTCCGGGGTCGTCGACCATGCTAGCTACATATGCGCTGGTGATATGAGCACAATACACGCCCATGGACAGCAAGCCTTCTACGGTGAAGTATCTTTTGTCCGCCTCAAACCATTTTTCAAGATCTCCATCTGCATAAAGCTGCTCAGGATCGGGAGTGGTGGTTCCTTTAAGCACATAGCCGAAGCCGGTGGCGCTTTTCACAACAAAGATATCTTTCTGTCCTTTGATGGTGACGGGATTGCCTTCTGCATGCTGTCTTGTGGAAGGGGGTTTGAGCATGAACCGCCGCAAGGACTTTACGCTTTCCGTTCGTGTAAGCTGCATCACTCCTATGAGTCTCTCATGCATGCTGTCAAAGTCATCCCTTTCTTCCTGTTTTACAAACAGTTTGTTGATCAGCTTTCGGATCCTGTTGGTAGATTCTGCCACCATCCACGGATTTTTCTTGTCGATTACGTCTAGGTACACTTCTAAATCCTCAACATCCTCTACGATGGAGGCTTTCTGGTTACTGGGGGCTCCAGGGTATTGGGAAAGAATCTCGTTCAGCCTCCCAAAGATCCGGGCCACTGCGGCACGGTCGCCCATCTGACCCTTCAGCACCCGGAGAACGGTGCCTACGAGTGGATGGTCTGCGTCCCCAGTTATGTTTTGTGCGAGGTACAGCAGCCAGGGCAGGTCCTCATCTATCCTTCCTGAAAGCATCGTACTTTGGACGGCGTTGTAGTATCCAACAACCTGGGACATGATCTCTCGATTGTCCCGAGCATGCGCAAACAGTTTTTGAAGGTCAGCGGCACTGCTCCCGTACGTTTTCATGAACGCTGTCACGCCGAGCGTGAAGTTATGATCTGCACATTTTTTTGCATCGGCGTTCTCGAGTATGGTTGCTAGCGTGTACGCATAGTCTATGGTGGGCTTCTCTGCTACGGCATCCAACCACAACAGCATTTTTTCCTGATGCGAACCTACCATTTCGAGGGATGCGGCTAGGTGGGCAAGATGCTGCGGTCGGGTGCAGAGTGCGTTCAATGCCTGCATTTTTTGTTGGAAGGTTTTGGTGAGTGCTAGCTGTCCCACGGCGCTGGCAGCACGAGTCAAGAGAAGCAGGTGCTCGCCTTTTGTTGCCAGATGGCCAAAGCTGGCCATGAGGGGTTCAAGGCACTCCCTGGCCTCTGCACTCATGCTTTTGCTTTGTTCCACGAATGTTCGTAGTAGCCCATTGTTTGGATGCTCGCCCACCTCGACGTTTTTCATTATCCTATCGATTTCCACGATGTCATCGAATTGCAGGTTTTGGAGAGCGAGGAGGTCCTCGATTGTGGTGATGAGCTTCTTATCTACCAGTTGTTTTAGCAACGCGCTCAACTGATCAGCAAAGGCGCCGGATGAAACCGTGCGCAAAAGAGACACACATACCAATGCTGATTGTGCGGGATCAAGCGGTACGAGGCACACCAGCAGCTCTGGGAGCTTTCCGATGCTGGGAACGCCTTGCGAAATCTCGGCGATGGACTTCCACTGCAGAGGGGTCCTGATAACTTGGGCATACAACGGGGCGCTCACGCGAAACAAATCGGGATCTTGACTGGCGAGCATCTGGGTGGCGTGCCATTCTTCCACCATGATCTTCGCGAGCTCACCGTACTTATTCGTTGCTAGGCCCTTTGTCTGAAGCCAATCCATGCGGGTATGGGTGGGCCTTCTCTGTCCTGCAAACAGCACCTCTGCCACGCCTTCTGCTGCCAGCTCTTTGTCTGCTTCAAGAAATCGTTGGTGCAGTTGTTGGAGTTTCTTCGAAAAACCTCCTTGGTCTGCAAGGGGTAAGCTTTCAAAGTGTGCGCGCACTCTTTCAGCGTTCGCTGACACGAAGTGCGGTTCGCGAACATGGGCAATGGTTAGCACTCTACCCAGAAATCCTTCTGAGCGTTTCTGCGCCTCCCAAAAAGAGGGGACTTCCATCTCTGCCAGCAGGCTCGCGTCTGCCATACGTGCTGACACCTCTTCCACCATATTAAAGCAACTGTTGCAAGCACCGGGTCCGTCGAGTGCGTGGTGCCGGAGCACTTATAAACAATGGAGGCTTTTTTCCTCCCTATGTGTTGGAGTTTTGGCGCGAGCACGGTTTTAGCCATCATCGGCTTTGTCATGGCCTTCTACCTTTGGAAGAAAAAGGAGTCCATATTGTTGTGGCTGCCTGTCGGCTACTTTGGCGTGATGGAGTTGTTGCAAGCGCTTGCCTATCCTGTGCTGGGCCAGTGTAACGTGCCCATGAATCAGTTGGTGACCGTGCTGGGCTACATGCACGTGGCCTTCCAACCGTTCTTTGTGAACATGTTTGCCATGTACTTCATTCCTAAGCAAACACGCAAGAAAATCCAAGGGTTTGTCTACACGCTCTGTTTTGTGGGTGCGTGGCTCATCCTGCTCAAGCTGTTTCCGTTCGACTGGGCAGGCTCTTGCGCTGTCGGCCAGGACGCCTTCTGCGGCACTAATGTGTGTTCCAAGGCAGGAGACTGGCACCTTGCATGGTACATTCCTTTGAATGGCATCCCTAATCTGGGCTTGATAGGCTACACGCTTATGACCTTCTTGCTGCCCGTGCTGTACGGCTCGTGGCGCATGATTGGCTATCACGCCATCGTAGGCCCTGGACTTGCCTACATGCTGACCACAAACGTGAACGAGTGGCCAGCCATCTGGTGCCTGTTCTCTATTGGCATTCTCTTGGTGGCCCTCTACAAGCCGCTGAGAAAGAAGCTCATGGCCAAGGATTGGTTCGGCAGGAAGTATCCGTTCTAGCGGCTTTTTAGGAATTGCGTCCTACTCCCTCTTATGGCTGCCTCTCAGCAGGAGTTCTTCGCGTGGCAGCGTGCGCGCAGTGATCAGAAACGACCATTACGAGGCTTAAAAAGACGACTCTTAACCTTTATAAGGACTTCGTTATTGTCACCACCTATGAGGGGTACGGTAATACTGGTGGCTTTCGTGCTCATGTGCAGCCTTTTCTTGGGATGCGCAGCAGAGCCTGAACCCGAACAAAACACACTAGCCTCTGTGCTGGCCTCAAGCGAATTGACAGAAAGCCAGCTCCCGCCACCACCTATCCCTGGAAAGAGTGAGGAAAACGAATGAAACACATAGCAACAATAATGTTATGCTTGCTGGTCATGCCCGCAAGCGCGCTTGCCTTGTTTGCAAGCACAGAGTGCGATCTTTCTTTTTACGTGCACGAACATGAGGAGACAAAGGTCTCGCTGGAAGGTACTATCTACGCGTTTGTCGTGGGTGTTATCGAAAAGTACGGCGTTGACATGGTAGTAAACGGACAAAACCTAGGCGTTGTTGACGAAGGCGAAACCGCCAATCTCGCAAACGGTGCTTCCGTCCGCGTGGGCTATCTTGATCCCGCAAACGACAGAGCAAAACTCTGCATGAACGCCCCTAGCGAGCACAACGACTACAAGTTGTACGAAGGCTGGAATCTTGTGCCCTTTGGCCAAGGTATCAAGGTCGAGCTTCCCGGAGCACAAGTGGACGCTGCCTACGTGTACAAGGATGGCCAGTACTATGACGTGCTCAAGGACGACGACGTCTTGTATGGTATCATCAATGAGCAAGGCTTCACAGGAGTCTGGGTGCACCTTCAAGAGGACGTCAAGGGAAGGCTAGAGGTTGACCTGGAAGAGGTAGAAGAGACTCTAAGAGAAGGAGCTACCTTTACGTTTAGGGAAGGCTGGAACTTCTACGTTGCCACGCCGTACATGAACAAGGACTATCCCGAAGGTCACTTCAACTTTGCTATTGACGATGGTCGTAGCGTGCTGAAGGACGACAAGATCTTTGCCTATGCGGCAGGACGTGATAGCTGGGAATCTGGATTTTACACGGAAATGAGTGAAGAGGGTGAGTTCTCTGACCGAGACGTTATAGGGCTTCCCTTCATCGCCTACTTCCAGTACAGGTTCTCGCCTGAGTTCGTGGAAAACGCTATTCCGATAGTCCCTGACTTCCCGGACTTCTAAATTTTTTTCTTATTTTTTTTATCTTTGTAACGATCTTAGAATTAAACTAAGCCATAGCAAAAGGAACGTACGCGCCTTGTTCATCGTACATGCGCATGTTGCGATCTGCGCGTTCTTGGAGGCCCTCGATTTGGAGTAGTTTGTCATCGTACTTTCTTTTATCTCTTGCTCTGCTGTTAAGAAGTTCGTATACTCTCACTGCCTTTCCCAAGAGCACTTGGGCCAGGTGCAACGTGCGTCTGTCGCCGTCACTTCTTGCAGGCGCGCTGTTGTGGATGTGCATTTCTGCAAGTGATACATTGTCTGCGGCATCGGGTATTAATTCTCTTGCGTTAGGCATACTCCCTATATGCTCGGGTGCTTTATAAACCTTACGTCCCCTGCTAGTGACGCATCGCCTCCTATGTCGCAGGCCGGATTACACTAACGCGACATCCAGCTCTGGGACGGCTTTACTAATTCGGATAAAGTCCTTATCCTTGGCAAGCAGAGATTTCCCTTTGTTAAGGCACATGCTTGCTATGAGAATATCTATGGCTCCAACAGGAGTCCCTAGCTCCCGGAGAGTGTTCGCTATCTCTATTGATTTTGTGTAGTCGTCCATGTCGGGAATAATCACATCAAAGTCTTTTTTGCTTGCATTAGGATATTCAATTAACGTGAAGACGGTCACCGTTCCTTTTTTCCTTTCGACAGCTACGCTTGTGTCGAGTATTTCGTTCGCTTCCATCCGGCCTTCCTAGTTTTTCTTGCAAAATCGGCTGCTGTTCTGTCATCTGAAGAAAGAATGCTTTTTTGTGTGCCAGGAGGCAGCAAGCCTAACAACTGCTTTGACTTGATCCTTATGCTCTTTTTCATCGTACTCATTTTTGTCTCCTTCATGAACTCGCTGACCACAAGCTCTACAGCTTCTCCCTTATCCTTTAACCCGTTTTGGGCCTTTACTATGTTCAAGACCTTATTGGTCTCATCATTCAGTTTTATTAATGCGTTTACCATACTAAGTCCAACTAAGTCGAGCTTATTTATAAAGGTTTCGAATGCCGCAGGCCTACGCCCATTAAGCTGAAACCGTTTCTATGTGTTAGAATCCTTTTGTAGACGCTGCGATGGCTATTGGTCCGTCAACAGTGGTTGGCGGTTCACGTTCATCATTGACAACAGACCAGAAGAAATCGATAAACTTCTGGACTTTGTTACTCTGAAGATTCAATTTGTACATTTCTGCTTTGCCAACCTTTCTTGTGTGAACAATCCACTCTTCTCGAATCAAACGTTTTTTTAATGATTTCATGGAGGCATAGCTGATACTTGCATTATCTGCGATGTCTTTGAGAGAGTAGTCGAAGTCCTGTGCTTTAGGCCCTTACAAAGCAAAGGAGTTTTGTATCACGCATCACCTGCTAATAGCTTATCATAAAATCGCAAGAAATATCTGGTTGACGCCCTAGTTTTCTGCTAACTTTTTCAGCAACCCAGTTAGCAGTGATGTGCCCTTTTGTGTTAATCTGAATTACTGCCCATCCTCCCCGTGGGGCTTCTACAATCTGAACATTCGCCATATTGTAATTGAGTTCTCTGTTTATTTCTTCTCGAAGCTCATTTGCCAAATTATATATGACTGAATACTCTTCTCCATATATCGATAACATGATTGGTATTGCATGACTTGTTTCGTCTTCCCATCTTTCACGAGCTTCACTGACGACAATATCGAGAGTTTCTGAAACCTTTGAGCCATCAAATAATTCTACCCCCATAATATTTCCTCCTGGGTCGTAAATAGTGATAACGCCTTCCTTAACTTGTTGATCTTCGTTTCCGATTTTCAAGAAAAAGTCGAAAATATATTCTTTTCTCACCGTTTTCACAAAGTAGTTAACTGGAATCTCTATCTCGATTGATGAAGGGTACCGAGTATTTTTGCGGCATTCTTTAATGATTTCACCAGGATTGCAAAAATCATCTTTGTCCTCTGAAATTGCAAATCCTTTTGTTCTGACAAGAGTGATAAGATCGTTCACAATATCGTCCATTGATTGACAGACGTCCTTCAAAGCATTATTCTGTTTGCAAAGAGTTCCAGCATCTGTTGGTGAACTCCAGTATACATCGGGCGGGTTACAATGGTAATCCTCGTAATAGTTGTTAGACTCAATCCAGGTGTCAAACTCGTTAAGGTTAGGGCATGCAACAAAATTAATATCCGTGTCCGTTATCATCACTCCAGAATCCGTATCACACTGCACCATATGTGGTTGTTCGGGGGGTGCTTCTTCGCCTTCGCTAGTTTCGGGGGGTGGTTCGGGAGTTTCAAAAGTACTTTCAAAGTCGTATGAGGTGGTTGTGTCTTCTGGATAGTCTGTAGATGTATCTCCTATTGAACCGTCAGCGCATGGACAGTAATCGCTAAACTCATTAAATCCTGCTTGTCCGGTTGTGCT
>NYZT01000039.1 GCA_002687275.1 Candidatus Woesearchaeota archaeon | reverse complement strand
GGTTCGGTGACGTTGGGTGTGAGTGCTACTTGGAATTGTAGGCTTATGGTGTTGTTGAGGTTTCCGCTGGTGTCGTTTGCTAGGATGAGTGCGGTGTAGTTGCCGCTGGCGTGGATGTCTGTTATTTCGAATGTGACGTTCCAGGTGTCTCCTCCGTCGCTTCCGTTGGTCATGGTGAGGTTGTAGGAGCTTGCGCTTCCGTTGGGTGGTGTGATTTGTGCGAGGACGATGTCTACTCTTTCTGCGCTGGCTAGGTTGTCACTCACGTTTACGGTGAGGTTGACCAGGATGTTGTGTCCTGTGCCGTTTGGTTGTACGACGCTGAGCGTGGTCACGTTGGGTGCTTGGGCGTCGGTGACGTTGAACGTGGTGCTCAAGCTGGTGTTTGTATTTCCTTCGGTGTCGTTTGCTATAACATGGACGCTCCAGGCTCCGTGTTCGTCTTGAGTGCTTGGAATAAAGGTGTAGTTGTACTGTACTCCTCCGTTAGTGCCGTTGTCTGCATAGGTTTCGTAACTGGTTCCGTTAGGATAGGTTATGTTGAAAATGACTTCTGTAACATTTGAGTTTGTGCTTGGCGAGCTGGTTACGTTAGCAGTGATGTTAACGATGTTTCCTTGTGCAGGTCCTGCGGGCTGGGTGACGTTGAGTGTGCTAGCGTTGGGAGGTCTTGTGTCGGTGACTGTGAAGTTGGTGTCAATGCTGCGGTTGATATTATTGGTGGTGTCGTTTGCTATGATTGTTACGTTGTACAATCCTGCCATGTCATACTCAGGATGCACATAGGTGTTGTTGTAGTCTGTTCCTGTTCCGTTGAACAACTCTAGTAAGAAGCTGCTGCTGTTTGGGTACGTGATGTTCGCGAACACTCTGTCTACTATTAGGTCTGTTTCGTTGTTGTCTGTTACATTGGTGTCGATTCTGAATGTTGATCCTTGAATCTCGGATACGGGTGTTACTGTGGTGTTGTCTTGAGTTACGTTTGGTGGTTGGGAGTCTGGTGTTGCTGCTGGCCCTCCACCTCCTTCTGCTGGCGCTAGAGTGCTGTTGATGGTGACGTTCCATGTTACATTGTTATAAGCATCTCCGATCCCGTCGTTTAGTGTTACGTTTGCAAACCATGTCTCGTTTTCTCTGGTTTCAGCACTGTGAATCCATGATAGGCTGCTTCCGTTCTTTGTCTGGTCAAAGATGAGCTTGATCTGTTCTGGTGACAGGGACCGGTTCCAGAAGCGGAGTTCATCTAAGGAGCCGTTGAATTGTTCGTAATTGTCTCCACTGGTGCCCTGGCCTATGATGATTGCTTCGTCTTTCAGGTCGACTGCCATTTCGTCTGGCCCGTTTTTTTGGCATCCTTCCTGGTTTTCACAGTTGGAGAAGTTCATCTGGTTGCATGATAGTACATCTCCTGAGCATGCGAAGTCGGCCCATTGGCATTCTGCCTGGCCAAGACATGGTGCTTCTTCTGTGAAGGATTCGCATGTGCTCGCACCAGCGTTGACGACGCAGGTTCTGTTATTGCTTGCAGTGTCTATGCCGTCAACGTAGAGGAACATTCCTGTTTGGTTGTGAACACAGGCAACGTGCTTCCAGCCCAGGTTGTTTATGCCGTTGGTGCTGTTTGCGTTGAGGCCCATGAAATTACATCCTGGTGCTGAGTTTGCAAGGTATGAGGTGATGTTATCATTGATGGTGAGTATGTTACATTGAATATGCAGGCCGCCAACTCCGCCCGCATCTGAGCAAGTGTCCATCTGCTGGTCGTTTTGGACCTCGTCGCCTGTGTAAATGTTTACCCAGTACTCAATGGTGAAGTTGCCAAATACGGGGTCAGTGTTGCTAAATGCAATGAATTCATCCCTGCTTTTTGACTGGTTGAAGTGGTAGGCGCCTCCTACAAGTCCGGTGGTGTTCAACCAGGTAGCGTTGGTGACGTTGGCTTCTGCTCCGCTGACGTATTCCTTTGTAAAGGCATCTTGCTTGTCGTCGTAGGCGTCAAATGGGAGGTAGTACTTCAGGACTGGGCTGCCATTCATGAGCCATACGCTTATGTTTGTCCACTTGTTGGAATCATTGGTGGTGTGGTTGAATGACAAGGTTAGGTTTTCTCTGCTTCCGTTGAGGCTTATTTCAGAGCTGTTGAACACAAAGAGATCGTACACTTCTTTTGTGTTGGTTACGTTGTTATCCCCATTGATCCAGACAGGGTTTGACATGTTGGATGCCGAGTCCATTCTCCAGTCATTGACTGTCAGGTTTACTGTCCAGTTTTCTCCTGGTTTTGTTTCTGCTGCGTGGATGGTTCGGAGGTTTTGTCCTAGGAACTCCTCATCATAGATCATCTTGACCATTGCCGGAGATAGTGATCGATTCCACATTCTGAATTCGTCCACAGATCCGTTGAATCCGTTTGCTCCAGAGCTGTCTGCTCCTATTATGACTGCGCTGCCTGTGGTGTCTTGGGTTTCTGTTAGATCGATATGGTGGACTGCCTCTTCTTCTTTTGTTCCGTTTATGTAGATTTCGAGCACGTTTTGTCTGTTGACGCAGGTGACGTGCATCCAGCCAGTGCCGTGTGGAATTACTGAGTTAGAGGTATTTGCTCTAACTTGCGGGCTGGAGTCAGACATACAGAAAACAACGCCCTGCTCGACTCCTATTTCGATGTCTGAGCCTATGGACAGAATGGTGCACTTATTTTCCATGAATGGGTCTGCGCATCTAACGCCGCTCATTGCATCTTCTACTTCCATGTCTATCCACAAAGAAATTGTCCAGTTGGACAGTTCTGGGAAGGTGTTGTTCATGGCAATGTGTGCAGAAGTAGTGTCTGTTTGGTTGAGGTGGTAAGACCTGCCTACTTGTGACTCTGTGATGTTTTGCCAGTTTGTCCCTGTGGCATTAGCGTGGTTTTCATAGGCGTACTCGTAGGAGAAGTTTTCTTCTGACTCATTCCAGCCTTCAAAGGGTAGGTAGTACAAGAGTATCGGGCTGCCGTTCATGTAAAACACGCTGATGTTGGCGTGGAGGTCTCCTGCGTCTGCATCATCCACGCTGGCGTTGAAGGTGAGGTTTTGGTTGGTGTTGTTATTTCCTATGTTGCTGGAGTTGAGCAAGGGCTTTGCCACGGTGGGGATGGCGTTGGCGGTGGAGCCGGGTTCTGGAGATCCTGGATCCCAAGTGCAGAAGAACGACTGTTCCCAGAAGTCGCAACCGTCCGCGTCATCATCACACGCGCTGCAGTCTGGATCTGCTTGGCACATGTAGTAGCCTCCGTTGTAGGTGCAGCCGCACTGTGCGTTACAGCTTTCCTCGTCTCCAAATCCGTTGCAGGTTGTCTCGTCGGGGATGCCGTCACACGAGCTCGCGCTTGCTCCTAGAGCAGGCGGTTCTTCTAAGACGGTGAAGATGGTGAAGTGGGAGACGTTGAACGTGACGTTTTCTCCGTCATAGCGTATGTCAGTACATGCTGGATCGGAGAGGCCTGAGCAGAGTAGGAAGTCCTTGCCGTCGTGGGAGTAGTGGATGGTGGGGCCAGGAACATCTAGGAGGGTGATTTCTGCTGAGGTGTTCATCTGTGGGCAGAGATCGCTGTCCAACCCCATAATTTTTTCTTCGGCTATGAGGCAAGCGTGGATGTTGGTGTAGTTCTGTCGTTGGCTAAAGCGCATGCTTCCGACGTCGCCCTCGATGCGGTTGTCGTGGATGGTCATGCCTTTTGGGATTAGCAGGAAATTGTAGTTGAATATCTCGTCGTTCGTGCTGCCGGTTATGTTAGTTCTGACGTCCGCCGGGGTTGTCTGGTTTGAGATGTTGAGTATGATCTCTGGGCCTTCGCTAACATTCTCGGTTATGTCTGGAATCAGGCTTAGGTTGGGGAAGTCCATCGCGACTGGCGCAGTCTCGTTTGGTTCGGTTGTGTTCACCGTCACTGTTTCGTTTGGTTGAGGTTCAGAATCATTTAGAGGTTCGATAATCGCTACCTCAGAAGTTTCGGTGAGGTCGGGTAATAAAGAAAGATCTGGGATGGCTCCCTCGACTTCTAGCGTCAAGGTCGCCGTGCTGTTTGCGTTTGCGAGGCGTACAGCAAAGTTCCCAGAATGAGTTGGTGTTAGTATGAGGCTATCTCCGTCGAGAAGATAGTCGATTTCGAGCGGTACATCTACTTCGATGGTTTCGGTTCCCCCATCCTCCAGAGCGCCACTGATGTTGACCACCACTGGCTCTCCGACTGTTGTGATGTAGAGAGATTCCTCTAACCAAACTACGGGTATGAATCCTGTTATGCCTTCCCCACCGATCAAAAACGTACTCGCAAGTAGTCCGATCAGTAGTATGGCTACTACAGTAACCCCCTTCTTCAATGTACCCCTCGCAAAACAGCAGAATTTCGACGTTCGTGTTTATAAGCGTTTCGACGAGAATAGCGTTTCTTCGTTGTTACGTAATGATGACGGATCTAAAACCGTGGTGGTAACGGCGTTATTCGAGAAAAAGTGACACTTATTTTTTCTTTTTTGGCTTCTTGATTTGCTTGCCTAATTTCAATTTTTCTAAGAGTTCTTTGTATCTATTTCTTATGGTGACCTCGGTGATGCCGGCAACGTCTGCAACCTCTCTTTGCGTTTTCTTTTCACCGCGCGTCAGTGCTGCAACGTACAACGCTGCGGCAGCGATGCCTGTTGGCCCTCTGCCAGAGGTCAACTCTGCGTTCTGTGCCTCCTCCAGAATTTCCACCGCTTTGCTCTGTGTCTCTGGTCCTAGTTTTAAGGAACTGGCAAAGCGTGCGATGTAGTCTGCAGGGTTTGAGGGCATGATGCTGATGCCTAACTCTCTCGTGATGAAGCGATAGGTTCTGCCGATTTCTTTCTTCTCGATGCCCGAAGCTTCAGACAACTCATCAAGAGTTCGTGGCACTTCGTGTCGTCTGCATGCTGCGTAGAGCGCGCCGGCCACCACGCTTTCCATGCTTCGTCCGCGAACCAGTCCTCGCTGGACTGCCTGGGTGTAGACCATGGCTGCCTCTTCCTCGACGGATTTTGGAAGTTTTAGGAACGAACTAACGCGTTTTAATTCTGATAGTGCTAGCTTAAGATTTCTTTCGATGGCGGTGCTTATCCTGTACTGCCACTTTCGTAGTCTAAAAATGGTGTTTCGTTCTTTGCTGGAAAGCTTGAACAGGTCTGCCTTCTGTCCGACCTCTGTCCCCAGGCCTTGGTCGTACTGGGTGTAGGTCATGGGCGCGCCGGTTCTTCTTCCGCTTGGTGCGCCGGCTCCGTCAGATTCGAACTCCCTCCATTCCTGGGTGGTGTCGACCATTCTATCCTCGACGACAAGACCGCAATCTTTGCAGATGACCTCTCCTTTGTCTCTGTTAGAAAACAGGTTGATGCTGTTGCATTCCGGGCATTTTTTGATATAATGCATTTTTTGGCGAAAGGTTTAAAAATCGGAGTAAGGGGTCAACTTATATAGTTATCGCTGTCCCCGAACGATAGCGACATTAGCCCAGGGTTATAAATCGAAATTTTCTTCGTTGCTTATCGCTTCTTTTGTCCTTCACCTTGATCATCACTACGTACTCGCCGGGCGGTACGTCACTGACGGGCAGGAACGTTATGGCGCTGCCTTTGACGATGTCTCTTTCTGGTCCTTTGATCCCTAGCTCGGGTATGGATACCCAACCGGTAAGGTGGTCTCCGCTGTCCACGCCAAGAAAGACGGGTTGCAAGTCATCCGACGGGCCGGCAAGGAATCTGATGCTCTCGATCTGGATGCTACGATGGCTTGCGGCCACGGCTGCTGCTAGGGCCAACACCAGCAAAAGTATGATGACTCCCCTCATGGGTGGTGATGAGATGTTCTTGTATAAAAATGTTTAGTTTGGCCTTGTGGTTTTTGTTTTTCTTCTTCTCCATCAGAGGTTTTTTATAACAGCGGTGCTGGGGCAGGATTATGCGCTTTCCTGCATTTTTGGTCAACTGCAAGGCCTATCCGCGAGCGGTGGGCAAGAACGCGGTTCGGCTGGCACAGAAGGCAGAACGGGTTGCCAAGAAGACAGGGGTGAAGATTATCTTGTGTGTGCAGGCAGCAGATATCGCCCATGTTGCTGAACATACTTCGCTGCCGGTGTTTGCCCAGCATGTCGATGTCGAGCCTGGTGCGCATACAGGAAATATAGAGGTCGAGAGCGTGATAGCGTCGGGTGCAAAGGGTACCCTGCTCAATCATGCAGAGCGACAGCTTCCCTTTTCTGTTATAAAACAAACCATAAAAGCGTGCAAAAAGTTCCGTCTTCCTGTGGTGCTCTGCGCGCCAACTCCTGCTGCAGCAAGAAAGCTAGCGACGCTCAGGCCGACTGCGATAGCGGTGGAGCCTCCTGCGTTGATAGGTACGGGTGTGAGCGTGAGTAAGGCAAAACCTAGCGTGATAACGAACAGTGTTAACCTGCCTGTTCCTGTGCTGTGTGGCGCAGGTATTAGTGACAGGAAAGACGTGGAAATAGCGCTTTCCTTAGGCGCTAAGGGTATACTGGTGGCTAGCGCAGTAGTGCTGGGTTCTCAAGAAAGAATGTTAGATATGCTTGCTCGTGGATTTAAACCTT
>NYZT01000038.1 GCA_002687275.1 Candidatus Woesearchaeota archaeon | reverse complement strand
GAGAAGCCATTTAGAAAAAGCTACCTTTCTGTGGAGGCCATGATAAAAACAGACGCCTATCAAGAGGGTTATATAATTTCTAAGACCAAAGGCACAAAATCTTCGTTTGCGCTATATCAGAAGAAAGACCTGATTCGATTTGGTGCAAGCACTGAGTGGGATGGTTGGTGGTCTGTCGGCAATCCGGTAGGCATTCTGGATGGTCAATGGCACCATGTCAAAGGTGTTTTTGATGGCTACGAGATGCGCTTATACTTTGACGGCGCACTTATTGGCTCGAACAGAGTATCAGGACCCATGAGGGTGCTCGACGCTCCTATAATCATAGGAAACAGTGAAAAGCATCAAAAGCCATGGAAGGGCGAGATTGACAACGTTCGGATTTTTAATCCTGGCCGTTTTTGATAGAATTAAGATTATTTTATTAATCAAGAGATAATTCTTGTCGTGTGGTCAGAAGAATAAGGGGACGAAAGGATCCTGTGCTGAATATTGATCGGAGACAATGGTCCTATGATAGAATCAATCGTTGGCTCCTTTCTGAAGTAGAGCGCCATCAGCAAGAGGTCACGCTCTTTGAGGCGGGGACTCCTCAAGATGTAAAAATAGAGGCATTGAGGACAGTACTAACGGGGGGGAAGCCTGAAGAAACAGACTTTCTTCAGAGCTTACTTTTGGCCGATGACGCAAAGATCACCCAAATGCTTGAAATAAAGAAGTCAGACGCTAATTTCTTAGAAGAGAGAAGAAGCAGAATGTATGAATCATTGTCTCAGTCGGAAGTTTTCATATTTGGACCTGCCACCATTGACAGTCTTCTTGATGAGCCCCCAAAGACATATGAGTACCTCATAAACAGCAGGCTACCCTTCCCAAAGATGTACTTTGAACTTCTAGACCCGATGGAATGGCAATTGCCCTTGCGAAAGAATACCTTTCAGTTTTTGGGTTTCACTCTGGAACCAACAAAGGGAGCGAGTGCCAAGGATCGACTAAAACTGCTTCGAAAGGTACACGGGAATGCTGCTGAGGAGAAGTTCGAAGAATGTGCGGCAAAGGAACAAGCGGTCGGTCCAGGCTACCGCATTAACACCTTCCTTGAACGGGCAGGAGCAATTACCACCTTCGATTTTTCGTATCATCCTGTAGAACAAAGCATCTTTACTGGCCACATTGACTCTCTTGATGAGTTCTACCTCTTCATGAAAGACGAGGAGGCAACCGTGATTCCTTATACTGATGAGGCAAAGGAGATGGCGCCTCTCTCAGCGGGGCGTACTCCCCTATCGTGGATCCCAGGTTCCTCTGGTTTTTTACGCATTGCTAATCTTGCCACAAACCTGGTTAACTATATCAATGCCCATAACGTGACCATTATCTCGCGAGAGCGCCGAGTGCGTAGAAACGTGCCGGTAGAACGGGGCAATCGAGACAGGGGAGTCCGGCCATTCCATCTCGTTGTGGTCAAGGACGAGGAGAGTGAATATTCCGGGCCTGGAGCGCCGACCTGGACCCTAGAATGGAGGGTGTACGTTAGAGGTCACAACAGAAGACAACGTAATGAAGAAGGATTGATCACGAGAACATCCTGGATTAGCCCATTCGTTAAGGGGCCTCATGATGCGCCCTGGCGAGAACATAGGTATCAGGTGCTCTATGATAAACTAGAACGAGAAAAAGAGATGATCCGTATCATTCAAGGAAACTAAATCCCTTCCCACATCTCTGCAACACGGTCGAACTATTCAGGATCAATTATTGCTCTTGCGGCAGCTGTGTAGAATGCGCTGTGCTCGCCTCGGTGGTAGAAGGCGATAAAGATTGGCTCGGCTAGGGCGGGGATGTGTTCTGTCAAGGCCTCCACGCAATCGGGGAAGCTCACGCCATGCACACAGTGGACCTTCTTGTGGTCTGCGGACAGGGACACAGAGTATGCCCAAAGTTCCAGAGGTCCTGCTTTCTCTTCTCCCAGCCCTCTGACCGCCTCTAGAGCGCGCTCGGATATTATGAGCGTATGGGACACATCCTCGTATGGTCCTCCTTTAGCATCAGTTTCGGGGGCAGAGGCCTTAATATCCTCAAAACTGGTCCCTACATGGATTTCGTCGCCTCGCTGCATGACCGTCAGCTCGTACGCGTGGTGCATGAATCTGCTGTTGCGAGCTTGTTATTTAAAGATGTGTAAGAATCCAAACTCTAGGCAGCTTTCTTGGCGTCTTCGATGGCTGCTCTGCACCCGCCAACATCGTGGTCCTTTGCTGCAACGATGGCTCTTCCGATGGCTCCCTTTGCGCCTTCCTTGGCATCGCTTAATGCTGCGTTTAAGAGTTCAAGAGCGACATTAACAGACTTCTCATCGCCACCTTGAATGGCCTCATCGGCCGCAACTAATCGTTCTTGTACGCTCATTGTGCTCCCCACGCGTAGGAGAAAAGAGAAGTATAAATAGGTTTTGGCTCCCCGGCCAGTAAGTATTTAAGCTAGCTTTTCCTACCCCAAAATATGGCAGATGCTTATAAGGTGGGGGACATCATGGTGCGGGATGTACTCACGGTAGAGCCTCACACCAAACTTCTAGATTGCGCAAAAAAGATGGCTGAGAAGAAGGTTGGATGTCTGGTAATAGTCATTGATGACCAAGTAAAAGGCATGCTGACAGAGCAGGATCTTGCCAGAAAAGTGGTTGCCCAAGAGATTGACGCGGCCTCAACACCGGTCAGCGAGATCATGAGTGTGAGCATAACCACGATAGAGCCAGAACGAGACATCAGAGATGCTATACAACTCATGGGTGCTAATGAAATAAAGCACCTGCCAGTGCTTGTAGAAGGAAAGCTAGCAGGCATCATCACGTTTAAGGATATCATCAAGATAGAGCCCGCACTCATTGAGCTGCTGTCATTCAAGAGTGCCAACTAGAAACTTTTATATAATACTGCAGCTGCTCGGGGTCTATGCGAAAGGTCTTGCTTATTGGTGCCATAGCCTTACTCATTGTGCTAGCCGCCTGTGGCGGTGACGAGGAAGAATCAAGCGCGCCAAAATGTGAGACTGCTAGTGATTGCAAAGCTTCAGGCACGTGCAAAGAAGCGGTGTGTCGTAGTGGCTCTTGTGCCACCATAACAAAACAAGACTGCTGTGGTAACAAGAAATGTGAGGATAGAGAGAACTCTTGCTCCTGCCCTAAAGATTGTGGAAAGTGTTCAGGAGCGGTAGAGCTCAAAGATAGCAGAGGACGCAGCGTAGACGCTAAATTCTTGGGCAAGCAGTGCAAAGAACGCCAGTGCGTTGTTTCGTATGATTCCTCCAAAAAGAAGGGCAAAGAGGTGTTCACAGAGTTTAAGGGTAGTGGCTTCACGTTTAACATGTACGTTAAGTTCCAACAACCCACCGATGTGAGCACAGACAAGGTTGTTGTAGAACTCCAGCTCAAAGACTTGGACGCAGAAAAGATCCAGCCGCCAGTAACGGTGAACGAGGTGCGGTTGCAAGACGGCTCAACCATTCTGGGTCGGGCGCCTACCGTGCTCATCTTTGACGCTGTAGGAAGCGAGGAGAGTCAAGCCGTGGACGTCACCTTTGACCTGCCACAACCAGAAGACTCTCATAAGATCACCGTGTACCTTGACTATGAGTACACTCCGTTGAAAACGTCCCGAGACGGCTCAGAGCCACAACCCGTAGAACGCAAGACCTACAAGTACGCTGTCAGGGACCAAATAGTATTTATCGATCCTAGCTTGATAGAGTAAGCTTATCGCGTACGAACGCGTTTCTTGAGCTCATCCTGAGAAACGTATTCTGCATCTGGCGTGGCACGCGCTTCTTTCAGCGCTTTCTTTGCACTCGGTTTTAGTTTACCTTCCTCAGAAAGGATATGCTTTATCACGGCCATGTCTTGCTTGAGATCCTGGACGTCCTTCTCGAGTGCTGCCTCTGCCATGGGTTTTCTCAAGTAATTAGGGTATATAAAACTATCTGCCGTCCGCAGAGTTAAGATAAATAAATGAAAAAAATGTGCCGTTTACCGGCCTACGTGCTTGTTCCAGTCAGAAGTTAGGCTTTGTTCGAAAGCTTGCTTCCACTCCTTCTTTGCGGCAGCAGGTAACTGTGCCATAGGAGTTGTTTCGCTGTTTGGCCTTCCTAGGCCTTTGCGGTTTGGATACCAAGGAATGTTTGCTTTTTGGACCCATGGTTCTGCAAAGTCAGCAAGTTTTACCACTCTGCCATCTTTGCTTTCAACATAGGCAACAACACGATCAAGGTCATTTCGATCGGGAGTTGAAAAAGCGCTTCCGTCAGGATATGATAGTCGTGGACCTGCCCAGCCATCTTGTTTGTGGTCCCATGCTTCAACATGGATGGTGCCGTAAGGTTTTTCTGTTTGGGTTGCCTTTACTCTTGTGTCAGAGGTAAAGTGAAAAGCACAGCCAGAATCTGGTGCTGGTGCTTGGGTAAGCAATTGGTTGAGCTCAGCTTGGTCAACTTTACCTTTCAAAACGTTGTCTTGGTGGTTTTCGTAAGCTACTTTGCCGCCGATTCCTAAGAATAGTAAGGCTGCAATAGCTCTCTTTAGTGGAAATGCCATAGGTATGGTATGGTTTCATCCTTTATAAACCTTTCGTTTCTGTCGTCACTAGAAGGTGGCATATTTTGGTGTTTTTTGGTCGGTGGGCCTTCTGCATCCAAACATTTTTATTTGGTTACTTTTACACGATCTGTATGGCTTCCGTAGAGGGGAACGCGCGCTACTGGCTTATAGGGGGGGCAGTGGTCTTAGTGGTCGTTCTGGCGCTGGTAAAGGGCGATATTGACGAGCGAGATGCCTTCCTCTGCAAGGCAGTGCACGAGAACGACATGGACATGGAGACCTGTCCAGCACACAATTCTAACACGTCATGGTTGTTGGTCATCGCGTTTGGCGTCGCCTTTGTGCTTCTCGCCATAGCAGCCTACCCTGTTTTTGTGCCAAAAGACAAGCCAAAAAAAGACCTAAAATTAAGCAAGGAAGAGAAGGTGGTGGTTGACCTCTTGCAAGAGTCAGGATCGTTGTACCAAAGTGATTTAGTCAAGCAAACCGAGTACAGCAAGGTCAAACTAACCAGGATTTTAGATAAATTAGAGCACAATGGCGTTGTTGAGAGAAAGCGAAGAGGCATGACCAACATTGTGGTCTTAAAGTGAAACTAGTTTCATCGGTATTGCTATATGCTGTTGCTTTCTTTGCTAGCGCATGAGCAAAGCAGTATTAGCACTATTGGTGCTTGCCGCATGCGCAAGCGTGGACTTGCCAGCAGACCTGCCAGAGGTCACTCTGTATAAAGGCGCCCAATGTGGGTGTTGTGAGGGTTATGGGTCATACCTTGAGCAGCAAGGGTTTACGGTGAATGTCAAGGACATGGCAGATCTTTCACCCATAAAAAAACAATACGGCATCCCTGGCAACATGCAAAGCTGCCACACCACCATCATGGGTGATTATTTTGTTGAAGGACACGTACCCATAGAAGCGATAGCGAAATTACTCAACGAAAAACCGGACATTGCAGGCATCATGCTGCCCAACATGCCCTCGGCAAGCCCAGGCATGCCTGGCAGGAAGACAGAGGTCTGGATCATCAGCTCGCTAGACAAGAACGGAATAGTCAAGGAGTTCATGCAAATATGAGAAAGGCACCTTGGCTGCTAGCCCTGCTAGGGGTTATCCCCACCATCAAAGCACACTGCCCGCTATGCACTGCAGGCGCGGCGGTTGCTGCAGGAGGAGCTGCGTACCTGGGCGTAAAGCCCATAGTCATCGGCGTGTTCATCGGCGCCTTTGCCGTATCCGTAGGAATGTGGTTTGGCAGGTGGCTAAACAAAGGGAAACTGCTCACCCTACTCATTACTTTGTTTTCCTACGTCACCACCGTGCTGCCCTTACGACCGTTGCTCAAAGACAACGGCCCGTTCACCGTGGCGTTGGCAGGGGGCTATGGAAGCTTGCTCAACACCACCTACGTGATGGACTATTTTGTTTTTGGATCTGTGGTAGGTGGCCTCATAACTTGGTGTGCTCCTTGGGTCAGCGCGCGCATCACCCAGTTTAGGGGGAGAAACATTCCCTACCAGGGCATGGTGTTGACCTTTGTGTTGCTCATACTAGCAGGACTCATAGTACAATGGCTAAGGTAGGCGATATCACACAATGGCTGGAAAAGGCCAAAAAGGTGGGCAAGGGCGAGGCAGATCTGTCTAGAGATGAGGATCTAGCAATAGGCATCATGAACCTTGTGAGCCTGGAAGAACACTTCTACTTCACGGCCATGAAGACTAACGATGGCAAGTACTTAGACATGCTGCAAGCGGTGCGTTCTTTACGACAAAAAATGATGAAAAAGATTGTTGTGGATCCTCAGGGCGAGGAGTGGTGCATTAGCAAACACTTGCTAGCTGCAAGCATGCGTCTCATCGAGGTGGGCACCAAAGAACAGACCCGACACCCGAAAGAGGCACAAGCATATTTCGAGGCTGCTTTCGAGCTCTTCTCGCTCTTCTTTGCTATTAATCTAAAAATGGTGGACAGACAAAAAATTGGAGCCGTGGCTGAAAAAGACGAATCAAAAGTCATGTCTAAGTTTTCTGGCATCATGAAACGCATTCTTGACTGCTGCAAAGAATGGTAAATACAAACATTTATTAACAACGCTTGCTTTCTATTTTGTATGACAACCAACCACGTTTGGTGGTGATGGCTCTTTCTCATAGTTAACAGTATATCAAATTTACATGTTTCATAGTCACATCGTGACAGGAGAAAACGAAAATGAAAAAACAAAAAGAACGGAAGAAGAAACTGAAAGGTGCTCAGTGTCTTTGGTAGGATTGAGCTAATTTCTAAACCTAGAGAGCACTTTAAGGAAGACAGCGATTTGGTTGCGGACATTACCGGCCTAGCTCGGAATGGCTTTGGCAGCGGGATGACACAAGAAGATGTGTTCAACCATCTTGTCACGCCACAAAACGTGCTGCTGGGCTATGACTGTGAGGGGAGACTGGGCGTGATGTATGCCTATTCTGTGCTACGACCTATCAAGAAGCAGCATCTGTACGTTGATGGTGTGGTGGTCAGAAAGGACCTGCAAGGCAGAGGGCTTTTTCCTGCATTGACCAAGCTGTTGAAAAGGGATAGCCAGCTACTTTCGCTGAGAACGTCTAGCGCAAGAATGTTCGAGAGCCATTACAGGGTGTGCGGTGACACCTTTGTGCACTCCTTCCCTAAGAACACCAACCTACAAAAGGAAGTGTTTGCGCTGGCCGCGCTGCTTGACATGGAGGTTGATGAGAACGGCGTACAAAAGGGATTCTACCCTCAGTCGCTGTACTCAAAACCGCAGACGGTCTACGGCTACGACTACCTGCCTAAGCTGGGTGTGGATCCTGAAAAAGGAGACGCCATCCTGGTGGTGGGGAAGTGAAACCGTTAGTGGTAGCGTGCGTGCACGGCAACGAACCGTACGGCTTGGAGGTGGGCAGACGCCTGCCTCCATTTTTTTCATTTTTGGTAGCCAATCCTGGGGCCGTGGAAAAGAACGCTCGCTTTGTGGACGCAGACCTAAACCGCGTGTTCCCTGGCAACGCTCAAGGAAACCAGGAAGAGCGCATAGCTGCCGCGCTAGCGCAGCGGCTGAAGGGAAAGTTCGTGGTGGATCTGCACTCGACCTCAGAGCCGTGTCCGTTGTTTGGTATCATCACGAAACCGTGCATGTTGGCTGCGGCAAGGCGTCTTGGACTACAAAAAGTGGTGTTCATGACGCCCGCGTTTGCAAAAGGGAAGGCATTGATCGATCATTGTAAGGGCATAAGCCTGGAGGTCGGACCGCACGATCGGAAGGAAAACGCAGGCGAAGCGCTAGCGTGCTTTGACCATTATCTTGAGGGTAAGAAAAGCAATCCTGAACTATTCAAAGTTGTAGGCATCGTTCGTGGTAGAGGTACGCCTCTCATTCAAAACTTTGTTCCTGTAAGGAAGGGAGAGTGTATTGCTAAAGACCCTGACGTGTATGCTGACAAAGATTTTGTTCCCTTTCTGGTGGGAGAAAAGAGTTATTCTGACGTGCTGTGCCTTCAAGCAGTCGCAACGACAAGTTTTGGCTGACCCACCCTGACATCATACGCTTTGCGTATTTCTAATGGGTGGAATTTTTGTTTGTACTCTGTTAGCGCGGTACCGAAGCTTCTTCCTCTTTCTAGGTGGACAAAGCCTCTTTCTTTTAGTCGACTCAGGATTCTGTAGTCAAGATATGCAGATGCTCTGCACTTGTTCTGCCTACTCATGCGGAAGTCCATGAAGGCGTTTTGGCCTGCAAGACCGACGCCTGCTGCTGCGATCAATCTTTTTCCTTTTTTTACCTTGTAAATCTCAAACCCTTGGAAGTTTCGTAAGCGCTTGCTGATCCAGCTCGTGTCTGTCAGAGTCTTGTCTCTTGCGGCCATGTATTCTTTCCATGATTTGTGTAGTCTTTTGATGCTGGCAAAATCTTTCACCGTTGCTTTGGAGAAGGTAAGACCTGCTTTTTCTGCGGTTCTCACGTCTTTTCTGAGTGGCTTGTACGTGCTGCCTTCTAGCGTGCTGTCAAATCCTGGCAGGAAGTTGCTGCACACGTCGTATTCGTTGGTTATCTCTACGTGTCTGAATCGTTTTAGTTTTTCTAGTTGTTCTTCTGTTAGCCTGATAACCGTGCTTCCTATCTTGCACTTTCTGGCTAGAATGTTGACGGCGTTCTCACCAACAGGTGCGATGAAGACTGTGCCTTCTCTTCGATTCTGGCTGAAGAGTGCTGATCCTTCTTCTAGGTGGCAGGTGTGCTCGCCTTGGTACAACACCACGGGATGGACTACTTGGCCAAAGTGTCGGTGCTTGCTTAGTACGTTAAACACGTCCTTTGCAGTTCCGTTCACGATAGAGAGTGTCATAGTGGTGCCTCGTAGAATCAGTGGTTGTGTATGATAAGAAAAGAGCTATTCTAGTATATAAACCTTTCGGTATTTCACTCTTGAGGAGTGGTGATTGTGTCTGGGCCACCCTTATATTTTGCTTGATCTTGGGTCACGTGATGGATCCTGTTAGACACAAACGCGCGATTTCTGGGTCAGACGCAGAGCGTTTTGTGGCGCAAATGTTGGGTCTTGCTAACATTCCTGACGGGGAACGATCCCCTGACTTGATAAGCGCGGATGGGATGTACACTCCGCAGCTAGCCCTTGAGGTCAAGGGAGGTCGTGGGAAGGGGATCATGGTGGACTACCAACTTCATTATGGAATCACGACAGAAGTTGAGTACGTAGAATTCTTTGGTGAGAGTCCTCCAGAGATCCTAACCTTGTTTGGTGCCGATCGTGTTGGCAGGGCGTTTGCAAACCAACCCACTGTTGTGTACTATGCATTGGTGGACAGGAAGGATACGCTGAAAAAAGAGAACTTCAAGGTTCCTTACGCATCCATCCAACACGTGTGGGGAGATGTTTTTTTCGTGCCTCACGAATACGCCTTCTACTCCTTTGCAGTCCAGCATGCCATGCGCACGGGCAGAACGGTTCCTGGCGTGGTGCCTGGGATCAAAAAAGTTATCAAAAAAGACATGGACAGCTGGACGAATCCAGACTATTCGGGGAGGAAGGGTGATAAGTCTTCCTGGCAAAACATCATCATGAGTGACATTCGCTACTTTATTAGTGAGGATAAAGAGCTGCTGACGCCGGATGGCAAGCGTAGAGTCTCCCGCATGCAACGGAACTACGAGGGATTGCCTTCTCTAGAAAGAAGGACTTTTCCTGGGCCTAACGGAACTAGCCTCTACGCGTTGGTGGAGCCAGATCACGTGAGCTTGTTCGATACGATAGAACGACAGGTAAAAAGCCAGATCCTTGATCTTGAGGAGATCACCGCGGCAAGGGAAGCCAGCGTACCGTTGCTCCAGCGGTTTGCAACCATAACTGTGCCTCCTTTGTTTGAGGACGTGGGGGTGAGGGCTGCAGAGCTGGTGCACAACACGCTTAGCGAGGAAGAACTGCTCACCTTAGAACGCGTCGCTCAGTGGATGCCTAGTAAACGCTGAACCTTGCGGGTTCGCACATGACCACCATGAGCACGTCAGGGTTTGTTATTCGTGCGTCAGCAAGCGTGGCGAGGTCTGTGGGTGAGGCCTGACAGCTCTTGTACGGGTGGGTGTGGAGCATGAGTAAGGTGTCCTTGTCACAGGCCTCGAACTGGACGTGGTTATAACTCTGCAGCCACATTCTTGGCTGGTAGGCCTCGGTGATGTGGTATTCCCATTCGTACTTTGTGCCGAGCAGGCATGCCGTCCACTCGTTGCGCTGTTCTGCAAAATACCACTCGTCCAGGCGTTCTACTATTGCTTCGTCAAACGTGATGACTAGTTTATCAGTAATTATGCGGTTGTTTTCTAGCGGGGAGGATACGAGCTGGCCCTGGATGATGTCTCCTATGGGGTAGGTTACAAAGATGAATGACATCATGAGCACGACAAGGAGCGCCCCGAAAAGGAGTATGAATGGTTTTTTCCAGAAGGGTGGTGGCGTGTCCTCTGCCTCTAGGGCTTCTTTGAGAATTTCTTCGTGAGGGTCCACTATGCTTCCGCTTTAGGCGCGGGTTCTTCTGCAGGCTTTTCTTCCTTTGCAGGTGCAGAGGGTTTGATGAGTCTTGCCTTTTCTGCTTGCTTGCCTTCTATGATGATGACTTGGCGTATCTCGGAGATCACGACGGGTTGGATTTTTTTGAGGGCTAGTGCTAGCTCTTTTTGGAATTTTTTCTCCACCAATCCCTTGATGAGCTCATCAAACGTTAGTTTTGCAGCTGCGGTGGAGACGAACTTTCTGCAGTCGTGCTTTAGCAATGCCAGCACGCTTCCCTTGGTCTTGCCTTTGGTGATGAGGACTGGTTTTATGCGTATGATTAGTCCGTCTTTGGTTTTTACCACGAAAGAATCGTCCACTTTGCTGCGTCGCTTGCGCATCATCTTGCGTACGGCTGCGGGCATAACGCCGTACTTGGTTAGAGAGGTCTCAAACGCATCTCCCTTTTTGCTTGTAATTCTGAAGGAGACGCTAACGCTTTGCTTGGAAGGGTCTCCGGTGATGTTCATCAAGCTGGTGGTGACCTTCCTGTTTATCGCCTTTTCTGGGTCTGCAAGGTAGGTCTCGCCAAAGGTCTTACCTCCTAAGACTTTTGGGGCGTTGATGTTCATCCATCTCTTTTTTATAACTTGCTGCTTCACGTTAGTCGAGAAAGCCCTCGTCCTTTTAAAAAGGTTACTCTTGAGCTGCCTCTAGCATATTTTCTAGTCTTTTCTTGCTTCTTTGGTAGTATTTTCCCCAGTCAACGCTCACGTCATCAAACTCCATGACATGGATGACCTTTTTATCAAACTGGAAGTAGTGATAGCCAAGGTCATCCACCTTGCTTTTTTGTTTTTCATGGTAGAAATGGCCTCTGTACTTGCGCACCTGGTTGGGTAGCCAGAACTGCACTTTTTTTGTGTAATCGGTGTGGTAGACGCCGTAGGCGTCGTCTGACTTGTTGAAATATAAGAGATCGTCAAAGTCCGCTGCTTTGTTCTGCAGGCCAAACAGGGCCTCGTTGGCAATCCTGGCTGCATTTTCTGTTTTGTCAGCTAGGATCGCTCTCACCGTTCTTCCCCAGTAATGCATCTCGTAGTTGTTGCTGCTGTCTTTTGGCTCCTCTCCCTCTTGGACGCCTTTAAGCACGCCTGCGGCTTCGTAGTAGATCTTTCTGTCTCTCGTGATTATTGCTTTGTGCTTCATAAGCGGGATCACTGGTGCTCCTTTGATCTCGTCCTCACGAAGATAGACGTAGTCCCCTTGGACGTGCTTGACGTCTACGGTTTGTGCCCATTGGCGTATGGTGTAGAACCGGTCTCCGAGACTTGCCTCCATGGCCTGCCCGTCTGCTAGGAACTGGCCACCGAGCTTGTTGCTCTTGTGCTCCCACAGGGAGTACGAGTTGACGATGCGCGTGTATTCAGCAAGGTCTATGCCTCTTGGCTCTGTTTCCTCGTCTTCATCATCCGTCTGAGAGGCTACGCTAGGTGCGGTCTGTTCGAGTAGGTCAAGGCTGGCTTCGTGTTTGTTTACTTCCTTGCCAAACAAGAAGTCTTTGACCTGGCGTTGGGATAGCGTGCCTCCTCGCAGACGCTCTTTGAGTTTGGCATCCTCGCCGTAGTTTATCCCTTCTGTGACGACCCTTGCGAGTCGCTGGAGTTCGAGAATGGGGAGGGTTGTTTCTTCATGCAGGCTCTCAAAGTTTTGCTGGGCAAGCAGGAAGTCGGCGTAGTCGTGGATGACCCACCGGCAGATGGCGTCTTCGTATTTTGCAAGGTAGAATTTTCGGTGAGGATCTTCACAGCTTTCCACGCGCTGGCTGAGCTTTGCCATGTCTTCGAAGCGGTCTTTTTTCTGGATGATGTCTCTGAAGAAGGGGGCGGTGGGGATGTAGCACTGCCACACGTCGTGGATGCCCGGATCTACGCGGTAAGGGATTGCTTTGTTTTTGAGTCTTTGGAACAGCCCTCTTGCTTTTTGTTCTTTTTTTTCGCGGATCTTACTTATGGGGTAGACTGCTGAACGCACGGTTCCTATCTTTTTGAAGTATTCCCACTCTTGCGCTTCGTTGATTCTGTTTTGGTGGTTGAACAGCCGGGAAAAGTTGCAGCCAAAGGTTTCGGCCATCCATAGACAGTCTTCCACGCTTTGCCTGAATCGTGGGTGGTTGTAGATGTGTAATAATGAATCTACGTCTGATTCTAGGTAGTGGTAGACTCTGTTTGCCCCGCGTATGTAGCCTGGCTTTCGATGGTAGATCATCTCTTCGATTTCCTCCATCTCGTCGTACGAAACGTCCTTTACGCTTTCCCCAAACAGGTGGTGCATGACGGTGTCTAATTTTTTGTTGGGCAGGTAGGCTAGGGCTACTGTTGCCCACCGGTAGAGATCGATGACTTCTTTTCCGTAATTGCCGATTCGGGTGAAGAATTCTTTTGCTGTTTCTTTTATTGGCGTGGAGTCTCTCAAGCCGGTCTGGAAGTCTCCTGCCTCTCTCATCTTGATAAAGTCAAATGGTGCGTTGTAGGCTAGCAATCTGTGGGCTGGTCGCAAAAAGTCTGCGGAGTACGCCACCACCCCTTCTACGGTGGGACGGACGGTGTGGAAGTACCTCCGCGCCCCTAGTGGGAAGTTGTGTACAGTGCAGATCTCTCTTTGGTCTCGTTCTGGTGTGTGGTGTAGCATGCCAACCCAGGTGACCTCTTCTGGATAGGTTCTGAAGCGGGGGATTGCGATGTCAAAGAACGCTGCGGGTTGGTCAAACCACTCGTCTGCTGTTGGCTGCCGCACGTAGGCGGGTGGTGGCCGGGCGAGGTGGCTCCGTACCTGGCCTTGCTGGAGTAGCACTTGCACGTTGTCTTCGGCTTCGATGTCTTTTCTTAGATCTTCTATGAGTTGTCCTGCTCTGTGGTCTGGTAGCGCTTTTTCTGCAGCCTTCCATCGGTGGGTTTGGTTTGCTGTCTCTGCGAGCAGTTCCTTGAGCGCTAATTCTGCCTGGTTTGTTCGTTCTATCAGGTCTACGGTTGATTGTGGGATGCGAACAATGCTCCCTGGCTGGGCCACCCTCCTCCTTGCGTGGGCGGTGTAGTTCCCTAGGACGAGGTAGGCGAGGTTGGAGTAGATGCCAAAGTCTCCGTGATTTTCTGCCTTTTTGATGATTCCTGCTAGCTTATCGCTTTTTCTTTTTCGCTGCATCTTTCTGAGCGCGGCTAGGGGTTTTTCTTCTTCTGCAGCTTCCTTGGCTCTCCCGCTTTGTTTTCGTAGAAAGCTGCGCAGCATTCCTTTCCTTTTTTCAGCTATTTTTTTGCCTATTTGCTCTGTTGGGCCGTCAAACTGTACGAGGTTGAAGACGTGGTCTATGGGGTTAGGTCGGCAGTCCAGATCTCGGATGCTTCTTTCTATGTAGTATGCTGGACCGTCATGGATGGGCTTGGTGAAGAAGCGGTGATGCCAGGGGACGTAGTACGTGCCGTGGTGTTGTAGGCTTAGGCGCAGCCAGTCCCCTACCACTTGGATCTCGGTGAGCACGTCTTCCACGCAATCATGCATGGTGCCGTTGGTGTGCTTCTGAGCTTTAAAGTCTTATGAACGGTTTTCGTGGATTCGTCATGGTGCTGTGATAAGAAAAGTGCCGGCCTCCGGTACTCCCAATACCTTCATTGGCGCGGCGGTGTTTTGCGAGAGGTGTTACCTCTTGGGAGAGTGAGCTCTTGGATGATTTCTCGCAGGCGTTTGTCCACCTGCGTGATGGTGAGATTGTGCACGTTTGTTCGCGCTGGGTGCGCTTTGATCGTGGCCAGGGTGGCATTGATCTGTGCAATCTCCTCATCCAAGAGTGAGTGTGATGTGATGTCCGGCAGCTTGTTGACGCTGCGTCTGACCTTGGTGATGTACTTGCCGAGTTCCTTTTCTTCTTCTTTGAACCTGGCGATGCTGAAGTCTAGTGCTGTGATTCTGGTGTCGAATTCTGTGTGGCGAGCGCGCATGGACGCAAGCTTGGTACGCACGCGGTCTATGCTGGTCTCGATGAAGTTGACATGGCTAGCCTCGGCTAGCGTGATCTTATGGAGGATGTCGTGGAGGACATGGCCGGCAAGGGTGACCACGTTTCTTTCTGCTTGTTTCAGATCATCCTTGGCGTGGTGTAGCTTTGCCTTGGCTCTGGCGATGGAGCCGTGTTCGATGCTGGATAACTCACTCTTGAGCTCGGCAGCCTCGGTCTTGACCGTCCTGACCTCTTGCTGCTCCATGTCCCTGGCGCCTTCTTTGACTTCCTTGACCTCGTCCTTTGCGGTCTTCACCATGCGCCTCTCGAAGGAGGTGAGTTCTGCGGCGATCTCGTGCGCAGATTGTTTGATGTTGTTGACGAGATCGGTTTCTGCTTGTTTGATCTCTGCGAGCAGGGATTTGACTTCTGCTGTGGCTCGATGGACGCCGCGCCGCTCAAGTTCGAAGACATAGTGGGCTAGCGCTTTGATCACCGTGGTTGTTGCACCTACGCCGAGGGCCACGCCGCCAAGTGCTACCTGTTCCATGCGGGATGCTTCCCTTCTCAGCTCTTTTGCGGTTGCCCGTGCAGCTGAAGCGCCAAGAGCTGCGCCGCCCTTTGCCGCGTTTTCGACGCGGAGGGCGTCTTTTCGTAGTTCGTTTGCTGCAGCGCGTGCTGCCTTTGTGCTGAGGGCTATGCTGCCCGCTGCTGTGCGTTCGATGAGAGTGACGCTGGCACGCAATGCCATTGCAGTGGCCTTTGCGGTGGCTTGTGCCGCCGTGACGCTTAGGGTGATGCCTGCTTTACCTGCCCGCTCTGTCTCACCAACACCCTTTCCTGCCACGCTGATGCCGACTCTTCCTACTGCTGTTGCTTGTTGTAGCGCGCGGTACAAGGTGCGTTTGATCGCCCTCAGGCCTGCCTCAGAGAGTTGTATTCCCTCTGTGGCTCCGGCCTCGACTGCTGCCTCGGCGTGTTCTTTGAAGCGGTGTTCGAGGTGCTTGACGCTCATCTCCATGATTTCGAAGCGCTGGGCGAGTGTGCTGTCTTTGTGGACGTGGATGTCGTGGATGCGTTCTTTGATGCGCTCTACTTTTGCCTTGAGTGGTCTTAGCGTGAACTCAAGCGTGATGAGGTGCTTAGCCTTTTCTCGCAGGTCTTTCGTCTTTGCTACCTGGCTTATCTTGGTCTTGACGTGCTCTTCTTCACGCTCAGCCTTGGCTAGCTCTTGTCGTAGGTCCTTTGCCTCACGCTTGATTGTGTGTTCTTCTTCCTTCTCAAGTTGGGTGACGTGTCTCTTGAGGGTTGGAGCCCTTTCCTTGAGCGCGCCAGCAGTATTCTTGATGGTAGAGAGCGCGCCCTCTTCGAGATGTTTGATCTTGTCTGCGAGGCTTCCTAGACTCTCTTTGTGGATGCTCTTGGCCTCGTGTTCGAGGGTGGCCAGCTTTGCCTTGACTTGGCCTGGGGTTGGCTTGCGCCAGAAGGAGATCAGCTTGGAAATGCTGATGACTCCGCTTACCGGGTGGGTTCTGCGGAGTCGTAGGGTGAGTGCGTGGGCTGCAGCTGCAGTCTCACGCGCGGCTTTCTTTGCTAGGTAGGAGAGCATTCTGCGTAGTCTGATTCCTCGGGCGTCTGCGCTTACTTTCTGCCTCTCTACGGGTGTTCTGGCTCGCTTTCTGTAGTAGATTCCTGCTAGTAGTGCTCCGATGATGAGCAAGAGCACTATGAGGAAGGCCAAGGGTAACTTCTCTTGTGGAGTGGGTGTTACTGTTGGCTCCTCTGGTTTAGATGGTGCAGGTTCGGTAACGTTTGGAACCTCTGGTGGGGAGACCGCTCCACCTGTTGGTTCAGGCAACCTTGGTGGGAGCACGGGTAGCGTGGGTACCGGGAAGACGGGCGTTATCGGTTCTTCTGGTCGGACGATGTCTCTGCCTCCACCTCCGCCTCCGCTGCTTCCGCCGGCTCCGCCAGTGCTTGGTGCTGGGGTGACGGTGGGTGCGGTAACCGTGAACGTGGTGGAGGCGCTCTGGTTGTTGAGGTCAGAAGTGTCGTTTGCGTAGATGGTGGCTGTCCAGGTGCCTGCCGTGGTGCTTGTGCTGGTGTTGAACAGCTCATGATACGTGCTGCTGACGTTCCTCATCTGTAAGTACGCCCCAGCGCCAGGTCCGGTGATGTTCATGAACACTTGGCTGATGTTGGCGTTGTCTACGACCGTTGCACTAATGTTGAACGCGACGCCTTGGTCTCCGGTTGTTGGCGCGCTTGCCACGCTGGTGACGTTTGGCCCCAGGCTGTCGTTGACCCTGAAGTAGATGATTATGGTGTCGTTGACGTTGTCAGAGGTGTCGTTAGCCACGTACTGCAAGGTGTAGTTGCCTAGCTGACCTGCATCGTTGTAGGTTGCGTTGAAGATGTCCGTGCTGCTCTGGACAAGTGTTACGGTTACGGAGTCTCCTGCTGGCTGGGTGATGTTGGCTATGACGACGCTGCGGTTGATGTTATCTGTCACGTTTGCCGTGATGTTGATGCCCTGGCGTTGGTTGAAGGCTATGCCGCTTGGGCTGAGGTTGATCACTGCTGGAACGGTGGTGTCGGTTACCGTGAAGTTTGTTGTCACGGTGTTGTTTACGTTATCGCTCGAGTCGTTGGCTAGGATGGTGATGTTGTACCTTCCTGGCGCGTCTGTGCTTGTTGGTGTGTAGGTGGTGTTGAAGTCTACGTTGGTGTGGTTGACGAGCGTGAGCGTGAAGCTGCTACCATTAGGATAGGTGATGTTGGCTAGCACAGTGCTCACGTTGTTGTCATCCGTCACGTTGGCAAGGATGGTGAATGCTGTTCCTTGGGCTGCGCTTATGGGGGTTACGTTGACCGTCCCGTTTGGTAGGGTGAGATCTCCTTCGCCTGCTCCGCTGCCAGACATGTTGCCGATGATGAAGCTTCCGAGAAGGCTCACGTTGAATCCGTTCTTGAAGCTGCCCTGCACTGCCTCTTGGTAGGTGAAGATCGTGATATTATCGCACTTTGTCGTTACTTCTGCTAGTGTTTTGGCGTGTGGGCATACAAACACGCCCTTGGAGAGTGTGTTGGGCAGTACGACAAAGTGTGTGGGGTCTATTCCTGTCACGTCGGTGACGTTGACAGCGGTGTTGGTGCCGTCTGCTTCAATCTTTAGCTTGCTGAAGTTGACCTGGCCCTGGGAGAATAGTGCCTTTATTCTGAATCGGAGGCCTAACGTTCCGTCCGTAAAGTTCACGAACTGATCTACGGGATAGTCTTTTCCGGTGTCGATTGTTGCATTCACATCTCCTTCGATGGAGTATCCTGCAGTGTCTGTGTCGTCAGGATCGTCCGCCAGTCCTGAGGTGCTGTTCACGGTGAAGTTTGTCTGGATGGTGTTGTTGAGGTTGTCACTCGTGTCGTTGGCAAGGAAGGTGATGTTGTACACGCCAACGGGTGAGGTGGTGTCTATGTTCAGCGTTACGTTGAAGGTGGTGTTCGTGCCATTCGTCATGGTGAGCAGGTTGGTGCTGCCGTTGCTGTAGGTGATGTTGGCTAGCACGGTGTCCACGCGTTCGGCGGATGCTATGTTGTCTGTGACGTTCACGCTAATGTTGTATGGTGCGTTGGTGCCATCCACGCCTGGTGTGACGTTTGGCGCGAGGACGGTGGGTGTGGTGATGTCTGCGACGGTGAAGTTGGTGCTGATGCTGTTGTTGGTGTTGCCTGTGGTGTCGTTGGCTATGATGGTAACGTTATACAGGCCTTCTACATCATCGATGGTGAAGGTGATGGTGTTGTTGTACTCCACGCTGGTTTCATTAAACAGGGAGATGGTGAAGGAACTTGCGTTGGGGTAGGTGATGTTGGCTAGTACGACGTTGGTGATGTTGTCGTCTGTTATGTTGGCTTGGAGTCTAAAGGTGGTGCCCTGGCTACCGTTCTCGGGCGTTACGTTTACCCTGGTCACGTTTGGTGGGTGGGTGTCGGGTGCGTGTGCTTGGGTTACTGTGAAGTTGGTGCTGATGCTTCTGTTGGTGTTGTCGCTGGTGTCGTTGGCTATGATGGTGACATTGTACACGCCGGACGCGTCAAGTGGTGGGTGCTCATACGTGTTGTTGTAGTCTACTGCGGTGTGGTTGGGGAGTGTTAGTATGAAGCTGCTGCTGTTTGGGTACGTGATGTTTGCGAGAACGACATTCGTTATGTTGTTGTCGGTGATGTTTGTCGTGATGGTGAAGGCGGTGCCGTTCTGGCCGCTAACGGGGAGCACTGTGGTGTTGTCTTGGCTAACGTTTGGTGGCTGTGTGTCGGGGGTGTGTGCTTGGGTTATTGTGAAGTTGGTGCTAATGCTGTTGTTGGTGTTGTCTGTGGTGTCGTTGGCTATGATGGTGACGTTGTAGATGCCCGTGGAATCTTGGTTGGGGTGCGCGTAGGTGTTGTTGTAGTC
>NYZT01000037.1 GCA_002687275.1 Candidatus Woesearchaeota archaeon | reverse complement strand
TGCATCCAGCTACCTGACGGGCTGAAGCAAAGGGCAGGCGAGATCGCTAGCCACTTGGAGAAGGCCACGGACTCCACGGTGCTGATCTGGCTGGGAAGTTGCTTTGGCGCGTGCGACCTGCCAGATGTGGAAGGATTGGGTGTTGATCTGCTCGTCCAGTGGGGTCATGCTGAATGGAACTTTTAGTGCTGTGGGGATTGTTGGGATTTCCTGCAGGCATGCTCGTGGCACAGTACGCAAAGGATGAGATGGTCATGGGCAGGGGCTGGTTGTTCTTGCTGAAAGGATTGTTGTTCGGCATTCTTGTTTTCGTTGGCTTATTTTCTTATCTTGGCTTCTATGGCTTGTTGTTGATTCCGCTAAGCATGCTTCTTGCTGGTTGGTTGAACAAAGGCGTGGATGTCCTTCTTATCTTTGGGTTAATGTTTTTGAGAAGTGATCTGCTCCTGGCGAGCTTGCTGTTCTTGTATGGGTTGCCAGCTGGCACGTTGTGGGACTAGGCTGCGAGTTTCCTTAACCGTGTGATGATGGTTTGTACTGTTGTGTCTGCATCGTCTTTTAGTTGTGAGATCTCTCGCTTGATGTCTAGGACTGCCGACGAGCGCAGTTGAACATCTCTTTCTAGCCCGTGGATCATTTGCTGCATGTCTTTTTCTGCTTGGCCAACCAATTTGTGTTGGCGCAGCTTGGCCAACGCCTGTACCTCTTCTTGGACCGTCCTCAGCTCGTCTACCAGGCGTACTTCTAACGTAAGCAAGTGCTTTTTCCGGGTTACTCCTTCTTTGGCCATCTTCTCGTGAGAGTGGTACTGGTTTAAAACGTTATCGTGAGAAACATTTAAATACGTCTGCGGCTGGCCAACGGTCATGGCACTCATGCTATACGACTGGGTCTATGGTATTTCGCAGATCGCAGCCGTGGTCTTGTCGTGTATTGCAGGCATTATCGCACTCAGTATTTTCAAAGACGCACGAAAGCAAGAGCTATTGAGAGCATGGAAGCCCATGGTTGCAGCTCTTGTCTTGTTTGCCGTCGAGGAACTCTTAGGATTGTTCAGAACCTTCGACGTGTATGGCACTGCTGCCTTGAGCTGGCTGCCCTCAGGACTCGTGAAGTTCTTGACGGTGTCTGCAACTCACATCGTGCCCTTCTTCATTCTATTATTCCTTATCGCTGCTTTGATCACCCAGATCAACATTAAGAGGGGGTGGGTGGCATGATGGAGGCCTTTGCCCAGGTTGGCCCTATCTACAATCTTATCCTTGTTGTCGTCGTGATAGCCTTGTTTGTCAAGCTATTACGTGCAGAGGCGTACCAGCATGTCTACACTAAGCCTTGGAAGCTGATCTTTGTCGGCGTCATCATTTTTGTGGTGGAGAGCGTGATCACCGTGCTGAGAAACCTCTCTGCAACGGGTGTTGGAAGACACATTAACGGCTTTTTTGAGTTAGCCATCGTTATCCTGTTCATCCACGCCTTGTTATTACAGAAAGAGGACATGAAACAAGAAAGACTACTTAAGACTGGATAAGACTATAACCTTTATATACCCTTACGTCTGCGGCATTCTCATTGTGAAAAAAAGGGGGAACCAGTATCACATCCTGATACCGGTAGGTCTAATAGTCGTATTTCTAGCTAGTGCTCTCTCTGCCACAGCAGCCTACAAAGTGCCAGCAGGAGAGTGTGCTTCTGAGAGAATGTTTGTTGGCACCCGAGTCAATCCTGGCATCATCGTCATCCTCTTCACGCAAGGTTCACGAACGTGTACCTACCCCCGAGACATGGCCCACTCTTCAGACATAATAGACACAAAGTGTTCGTACATTGTCAAACCTAACGGCCGAAAAGCCTCATGCTATAAGGAATTCACTGAACGAATACGCACTGGCTTCCCTTTGTACACCGCCTTCTGTGGAGACTGTCCTTTGTGTGATGAGCCGAGATTACAGTGTGAGGGTATGAACGGTGACATCATCTGCTGTCCTCAGAACAAGCCTTACTGTGCTATCAACCCTAATCCTGGTAGCGCGCCCTCGTGTAATCGATGTCCTATGTATCAGGATCCTTCACCGCCCATGGATATGGTGCCTGATCCCTCAACGGGAATGATGGGGGGCGAGAAGGAAGGCATCGCCTGCGGCGCGACAGGATGTTGTGATCCGTACAATGAACGATGTTTCCAGGGCAAGTGTGCACCTAAGTGTATGGAGGGTGATCCTGCCACAGGCATACCGGCGGAGATAGAGTGCGGGGCAAACTGCTGCGAGAGCGACCAAACCTGCAGGGATGGAAAGTGCATTAATCCGAACGGGTGTGAAAAGAGGGAAGAGACCTTATGCGGAGAAACGTGCTGTGCGTGGGACGAGAACTGCAACAACGGGGAGTGCGAAAAGATAGGCTGTTCTCGGGGTAGGGGTCGTAGACACAAATCAAACTCCTACCATTGTTTTGACGCCCACCGCCAGGGAATCTACAGTCCCTTTGCGCTTCCCCAATACTGTGACGCAATAAGATATCCCAAAACGTCCTTCATGTCAGGCAGGGCAGATTTCTATCAAAAGATCTGTTGCACAGAACGGAGCTCGATGTGCTGCCAGGAAGGCTACCACGAGACGTTATGCGGCGAGTTGGGGTGGACGTCCCCTAGTGACCTGCTGTCCCTCCCAAAGGCCAACGATCCGCCGCGCCTACAGTACAACATGATGGGAGGAGGCCAATACGCACTTTGCGGAGGACACGTGGTGAACCTGATGGACCTCCGAGCCAAGTGCTTCCCCGTGTACACAGGCTCATGGGTGGCGATTCCTTATTCCCAAGGCGATCGCAGAATGATCTCAGATGGAAGAGGTGGAAAAGTCCCTGCCGTGTCCTGCTGCGTGAAATATCCGGATGTTCCCGTAGATGATGACTGCCCTCAAGATCCTGTCACAGGCCAGACCATGGCTAAGTGTGGTGATACATGTTGCATGGAGGGTGAGGTGTGTGAGAATGGGATGTGTACTGCGCCTTTTGATTGTGGCGAAGACCCTATGACAGGAGAGAAGGTGCCGCAATGCGGCGATACCTGTTGCGGGCCAGAAGATACGTGTGAGAATGGCGCGTGTGTGCCTAAGTGCCCTACTGATCCCATGACGGGCACACCTATGATAAAGTGTGGCACGAGCTGCTGCGGGTCTGACGATACGTGCGAGAATGGTGCGTGCGTGCCTCCATTTGACTGTCCTCCGGATCCTATGACCGGGATGCCTACGCTACAGTGTGGGAATAGTTGTTGTATGCCTGGCGAGAATTGTGAGAATGGTGCGTGTGTGCCTCCTGAGTGTTCTACTGATCCTCTGACGGGAATGCCCAAAACGAAATGTGGCGATACTTGTTGTACGTCTGACCAAAAATGTGAGAACGGAGCGTGCGTGTCTGACATACCGTGCGGGGACAAAGACCTTCTCGGACGAGACCAGTTTACCTGTGGCGAAGGCTGTTGCGCAAAAGGACAAAAATGCTTGAAAGCAGGCTGCACCCTAGAAAAGCAAGAGAAAATAACCACGCTAGCGGCAGGAGAATCTGTCGAGATTGGCAAGGCCAAGGTGGTGTTTGAGGGAGGCACAATCAATCTAGCAAACTTCAGAATCTTTAAAGACGGAACAGACATGGGAGTGTATAGTCTTTCTGATCCACCCTCTACCTACACCATGAAGGACGTTGTCTCCGTCTCGCTGCTAAAACTAGAGGGAGAGCCAGGTGCTGAAACCTCGGCATGTCAGGAAGTGTCTGGAGGTGTTGGAAGTTCTGGAGATTCGCTATGCAAGAACAAAAACATGGCGTGCACCTCTGCAACATACGAAGCAGAGGCAATGGTGCAATCCCTCTTAGTACACCGGAGTCAAAGAATGGACACTATACGCCAACTGTCCGGAACAACCCCTTGTTCATACCAATTAAACGCTCAGCGACTCGCACAGCTTGAGTCCGGCGAGATTGAGGTAACGCGCATCATCAAGGGTTCTGTAAAAGCAAACTGCTGTCCTGCTACGCCTGCCTCACCCACCGGCGCACTGATCACGGGCATGGGCATACTTGACACGCCGGTAGACATGAGGGTGGTCTTCATAGACAAGGGCACCGGAGGGCCTGTCTCGGGGGCATCTGTAGAAATCTTCGAGGTCGTCCACCAAGGACCGCCGGAAAGAAAGAGCGTGCAGACAACCAAAGCTGACGGTTCTGTAACGGTAAGCCTTAAGCGTGCATCACTCGGCAGCTCGTTCTGGTTTGTCCCCAAGATTGCAACACACGCAATCTATCCTGTCCGCGTCTACCCCATAGAAGGACGTGAAACAGGAGCGACACA
The DNA here is from genome assembly GCA_002687275.1 of Candidatus Woesearchaeota archaeon. Lineage (GTDB taxonomy): Archaea > Nanobdellota > Nanobdellia > Woesearchaeales > ARS49. The sequence goes on along the minus strand of NYZT01000037.1, from coordinate 2,148 downwards.
AAAACTTGAGAAAGTCAAGGACACGACCTTTGACACCGGAAAAGTACGCTTCACCACGTACACCAAAAAAGATGGCAATGTGATACGCCTCAGAGCAAAGCTCACCTACTCCCTACCGAATGGCCAGAGCGTCCAGGCAACCGCAAACGTCAACGGCGAGACAACCTTCACGTACCGGTGGGATGCCAAGAACGAAAAAATCAATGGAAAAAATCTCAAGCCAGTGCGCTTCCCCATACACGCTGCCGCTGGAAGCATGAAGATAGAAATGCCTGGCTACAAAACAAGAACGCTAGGTTCTGGTATGTGGCTAGGAAAGTTAAGCAAGGTAAACATGCACATGGTGCCAACGTCTGCCCCCAAGCCCCCGCCCCAAACGCTGGGCAATATTGTTGTTACCATAAAAGATAAGAACACCCATCAAAGACTGCCCAACATCCCGGTCACCGTCAAATTCCAGGGAAAGACCGAGTCAGGACTCACAGACGCCACAGGATTGGTCCGCCTATTCCCAACACAGGACGTGTTTGATGCTAGAGATCGCCGCCAGCTTTCCTTCGAGATAATTGTTGACGCACCTGGATACAAACCTCATAGAAAAACGTACGGCACCACTGGAGAGGCGGTATATCTCACACCAACCTCAACCCCCTCCCTACCTACGCCACCCACTCCTCCGCCTACACCTCCTACTCCTCCGCCCACTCCACCTACACCCCCTACCTCTACAAGGGTGACCTCTTGCCAAATTCTTGACAAGCCAAATACGGTGTACGTCTTGAGAAATCATGTCCGAGCAACCAACACGTGCTTTACGGCTACGATCAATGCCAAAAACTCAGTCCTTGATTGCAACTCCAATGTTATTTCTGGAACAGGAGCAGGAGTGGGCGTGCACATTAAAACAGCCAACAACAAATTCACGGTGAAGGGGTGCAATATCAAAGAATTCCACACAGGCATCCAGATAGAATCACAAACGCGCGGGGTGGTGCTGGACCAGAACGAAATCTCCAAAAACACGCAGAACGGAGTCTTCTCAAAGACGCACAACTACGACGTCCAACTAACGAACAACTATGCGCATGACAACGGCAAGCATGGTTTTGAGTTTGCTGGCCACTCTTACCGTGCAATCGCGAGAGGGAACAAAGCCGCCAGAAATGCCAAGGACGGTTTCCACTGGCGGGACACTGCCAACAACCCTGTCTTTAAAAACAACCAAGCAGGCGGACACACGTGTGACTATCGCTTTGACAAGAGCCTCAGCATTCCCCCTAGTAAGGTAACCCTAGAAAACAACCAAGGAACGGTCTGCGGTGTCCAACAATGTGAGGTAGGCACGTTCAAATGTGTGCAAAAGAAGCACTACTTCTGCCAAGCTGACAAGAAGTGGCACCAAATATCCCTCACCTGCCCTGATACGCCTTCTGGTGGGTGTGGCATGCAGGAAACCTTCACCTCCTTTTCGGGTTGGACAACCATCGGAAGCGGAGGGACAGTTAAGCACCAAGGTAACGCCGTCAAAATTGATGTAAATAAAAAAGCCACACAATTCAATCCAGTAGGCATAACCCGCAAGCTCGGCCAGCCCTTGTCAGACTTTGACGTGCGAGTAAGCATGAAGTATGATCTCTCTGGCAGCCAAGGCAACAAGAGAGCACAGATATGGCTCAAAGACAACTGTGGTAAATCTGTGCTCGTCCAAGCAGGCAAGGACGCAGGTACCATGTTCTCCTTCCAACAATGCTCGAAAGGATGCAGTCATCTAAAACGAGATCCCCAGTCCGCTCGCACCACTGCGTTCGTGATGAAGCGTAAGGGAGATGAATTCGTCGTCTATGCGGACGGCAAAGAGATGTACCGAGCAAAAACCAACATTGGCAAGCTGGCCGAAATCCAGCTAAGCGGGGAAGGATTCACCAGCACCAACCCCTTCTCGGTAACGTTTAACTCGATTGTTGTGGCAGGCACGTGCCCAGGCACTAAGGGATGTGCATTGGATCCTCCACCTCCACCGCCTACACCTGACGCCAAACAGCTACTCGCCACCATCAAGGTAGCTACCGCCCAAGAGGTATGCCTGGAGACACGATGCTCAGAACTCTGCCCTGCCAACCACGTCAGCTGTGGCGCCAACTGCTGCAG
>NYZT01000036.1 GCA_002687275.1 Candidatus Woesearchaeota archaeon | reverse complement strand
TCATCCTTTCTTTCTCCTTCAAAGAATGCGCTGGCAATGACGTCAGTGTCCAAAAATTGCTTCTTCAGCATAGGCTTCCATCTCCTTGGGAGTCATTTTCTTGGCTCTGACCTGACCTGCTTCTTTGAATAACGTTTCAAGATCATCTCCCGCAGGTCTGATGACAAGCTTGTTTGCTTTTTTTTCTAGCTCTACCCTGCTCCCCGGCCTCAGGTTAAGGGCTTTCCTAAACACGGCAGGGATCGTGATCTGCTGTCCTTTGCTTACCGTTACTATCATGAGTCATGATACATGCATATTCTTTATATGCCTTTCGGTCAAAAAATCGGAAATTTTCCGGCAAGCTCGTGAGAAGGCTAGTACGGTACGGTTTTTGAGTGCTCGCTCACCAGCTTCGCAGCATCTTTGTTTTGACAGTCGTACAATGCAGCCCAGGCATGTGATCTAGTCGGTAGCATGGCCAAGAGCAATCCTGGAAGTCTTGGGTGGAAGTTGCAAACTTTATCTTCAAACCGGGAGAACAATCTTGGATCTCGCAACAGATCTTCGTGCCAGCGATGTAATGTTTTTCCTGTGGTCTCCACAATCTTCGGAAAGACAGCTCTGACCGTTGACCATGGGGCGTCCCCTACCTCAGCGCCCTGGCCAGGGCCAACGTACGGCCAGCCGTGCACTCTTTCGATAGAGCGGACGGCGCTGCGAACGTTTTCGGGTTGCTCGCTCGAGATGTCGATACCTCTTGCGTCCTCTTGGACTTTGTGGCACACCCATAACGTGTACGGGTGGGAGTTATGGCGTATGCTTTCGTCTCTTAGCGCTTCCTCGGTCCAGCAATGCTTAGGGACATACGCTGTTCTGTCTGGATTCTTCCACAGGGCCTTGCGAAGGCCGTATGTGGCGTGGGCAAACATGGGGTCTATTGGGCAATCTCCGGTAAGATCAAGCTGAGGATCTTCATCTAAGAATGCCGTGGCCTCTCGGAGTAAGCTTTTCTTTTGGTATGGTTGGAGTTGACGTTTCCAGAAGTGCAAGGCGTCTACGTTACTAAGAAATTGCGCAACAACTGCTAGGGTTGCGTCGTCTCCCCTCACTGCCATACAATATTGTTGTTTTCCAGGTATAAAAGCTTTGCGGTTAGTATTCACCAAAAAGTAGTTACTTTACGAGAACGCCATTTATCGTGCCGTCTTGGCCGGGTCGTGAGGTTACCTTGACCTTGCCTTTGTCAGTATCTATGACTGCGCCTTTAGTGATGATGTTTCTTCGTACGTAGTTCCGGTTGGCGGGGTTCTCTGCAACAGCCTTGATCTTGACCTTCTCATACTTCTTTGTTTTGGGATCATAAACGTTTGCCACTTCTGATCTTTGCAATTTTGCTTTGACAAAACTAGCGCCTTTCACTTTTACCAGGGTTGATTTTGTCTTCCCGATCGTGGTGTTTGCATTTTCCCGACCGAGCTCGTAGTGCTTTTTCTTCCTTGCAGCATAGTATCTGCCGCCAGAGGCTTTTCTTCCTTGCATCGCACGGTGTGATTGTGCCATACTTGGTCAACAAGTTCCTTGTTTATAAACCTTCGCAAGCATTAAAATATGAGTTCATTATTTCCCCCTCCTAAGGGGTGTGTGATGAAAGTATCCGAGTTTTTAGAAAGAAAACGCAAGGGGGATGCCCACAAACAACCTCTCTCACGCAACAAGATCATCCTAGTCCTGGTGGTGTTAGCAGTGTTAGTTTTCTGGCTATGGCCTTCCTCCGCACCCACCGGTAATGTTGTTGTTGGTGAGAACTCTATTGCTAAGATAAAGGAGGAGTTGAAGCGGACGGTCTGGTTGAGGTTGTTGTTGGTGTCGTTGGCAAGTATGCTGATGTTGTACACGCCCTTTGGTGCTGTTGCTTCTGGCGTGAAGGTAAGGTTGTAGATGTCGCCAAAGCTAGTCATCACGCTGTCTCTGCTCGTGAGATTGATGAACGTCAGGTTGATCACGGCCACGTCTACGGTGCCTTCATCAAGAACGCGTGCGGTGATGTTGGTGAGGTTGGTTCGTAACAGCAACCTTGGCAAGGTTGTTATGTTGAGCACGGCGGGTGGTCGCGTGTCGTTTACCGTGAAGTTTGCCTTGATGCTGTGGTTTTGTTGGTCTGCGGTATCGTTAGCAAGTATGGTTATGTTGTAGAGTCCTGCCTGGGTGGTGTTGGCAAAGCTGAGATTGTATCTGCTGCCTTCGTGCACAGTAAGGTTGAAGACTTCGTTGGTGGCGTCAGGGAAGGTGACGTTGGCTAGTACTTTGTCTACGGCAACTCCATCTGAGACGTTGACGCTGATGTTGGCGCTCTGGTTGAGCTCGACCTGGTTTCCAGCATTGAACGGCACGGCGGTGAGTGCCAAAACTTCTGGTGGTTGGCTGTCGGTGACGTTGAAGATGCGTTGTGCCGTGCCTATGTTGTCCAGGGTGTCGTTAGCTGAGATGTTGTAGGTGTACACGCCCAGCGCGCTCGTGTTGGTGATGTTTACTTCGTACGGCGTGCCGCTCGTCATGTTGTGCAATCGTGTGCTACCGTCTGGTCGGGTGATGTTAAGGATGGCCTGATCTATGGAGAGATTGTTATCCGTGATGTTTGCCGTGATCGCGACCACGCTGCCTGCGGCAAACTCTTGACCGTTGGCTGGCGTGTCATTCACGACGACAGGGCCGGTGGTGTCTACGTGTGCGGTAAAGTTGGCGATGGCAAAGCCCTCTGCCACGTTGTCTGCTGCAAGGCAATTCCAGATAAGGCTCTGGTCGGTAACCCCTCCGATGACAAACGTGGTGACGTTGCTTCCTCCACTCAGGTTGCGCGTTTCGTTTGCCACAAAGCTTCCGGTGAGATCGGTGTAGAGCGTGATGTTGGCCAACGTGTTGGACGTTGTAACGTTACATTCCAGATCAAGATCGTCCAGACTGCCTATGTTATCTGCTGTCAACAACGTCACGCTTGGTTTTGTGCTGTTGAGTATCTCGAAGAAGTTTGGCTGGGTCTGCTCGTTGTCAGAGGTATCATTCGTGAGTATGGTGAAATTGTACACGCCCAGCTGGCTGGTGTTGGTGTAGTTTATCTCGAACAACTCTCCTTCTTTGGACAGGTTGAACTCTGTGAAGTTGCCATTGGGCTGGGTGACGTTTACCCGGACCACGCTCACGTTTCTGTTGTCTGTTGCGTTCACGCGCACGGTGACGTTCTCGTCTTGCATGAACGTGGTGGAGTTGGCTGGCAGCAACAGGTTGAGGGTAGGCACCGTGACGTCGTTCACGGTTACTTCGGTGTAGATGGTGTTGTTGACGTTGTCGTTCGTGTCGTTCACCACGATGCTGATGTTGTACGTGCCCTGCTCATGGAACAGCTCGGTGGCGTAGCTCACGTTGAACGTTGTAGAATCATTCGTCATGGCCAAGAGCACGCTGCTTCCGTTGGGGAAGGTCACGTTGGCCTGGGCGGTGCTCACCTTGCCGTTCTCGTCAATCGTGGCCGTGATGTTGAGCGTGTCTGACTGGTTGGCGGTGTCTGGCTCGACGGTCAAGGCAGACACTTGCGGTATGCTGATGTCGGTGTAGTTGAAACTGTTGGTGATGCTGTTGTTGATGTTGTTAGCAGTATCGTTCGCGATGATGGTGAAGTTGTGAACGCCAAAGGACATGTCTATCGTGATCGTTATGTTGACGTGGTGCTCTCCGGTGAGGTTTTCTGGCGTGAGCAACAACGTGCTTCCGTTGGGGAAGGTGAGGTTGACGCGCACCGTGTCTACCGCAGTGTCGTCTGTTACGTTAGCAGTGATGTTGACTTTTGTGCCTACCTCAAACGTGCCGTTTCCGACAATGAGTGTCACATTTGGCTCTTCCGTGTCTCCGGTGGTGTAGCTCACGTTGGTGATGTTCACATTTTGGTGTCTGCTCGTGTCGTTCGCTATGAAGACAAAGTCGTGCTGGCCGGCACCGTTCGTGTCGTTGAACGTCACCTGGTAGAGTCCGTCTGTCTGGAGTAGGGTGTACTGTCGCGTGCTGCCGTTGGGCAGGCTAACGTTCAGGATGACCGTGTCCACTGCAAGATTGTCTGTCACGTTCGCCTGGATGGTGACCGCCTCTCCCAGATTGCCAGAGGTGCCATCTACTGGTGCGATCTGTGTGATGTCTGGCACGGGATCGTTTCTAAACCAGTCAAAGCCTGCACATACCTGGCTGCCTGCGTTACACTCGGCAGTAAGCTCTGGCTGGTTCGTTGTTATCATGGTGAAGTTGGTGCCGTTCCACAACGCTACATCGATGTCGTTTGCGTTCAGCATGGCCACGGCCATGATCTCCTCGGTCAGCGGGTGGGCTATGAACTCGAGGGCTTCTATCACGCCTCCGCCCGCTCCGAGAATGTCTGTGCTGTTTGCGTCATCGATCGCGGCAATGCTCCATTGTGCCGTGTCCATGTCGTAGTAGAAGTGGTGGATTCTGTCGTCCACGCTGTTTGTCAGATCAACATAGCCAAACACTATCTGGGTGCCATTCGTCTCAAAGGCACAGTCAAAGCTGCCAGCACCGTTGGGATTGTCTTCTGTGCTTGCCTCTTCTGTTGGGAAGCCGGCATCCACGCTTCCGTTTGTGCCGTTCCATATTCTAACGTTCATGTCGTTGCTGCTGTCTTTGCTCATGAATCCTACGAGGCTGGAGTTGTGATGGCCGCACAGCTTGACCTTTTGGGCGTTGCCCGAGTTGAGCGTGAAGAACACTTGCTGGGCAGACCATGCCTTGCTGGTGAGGTTGTAGGTTCTGTATGCCCACGCCCCGCCACCTTGTGGATCTGCGTACACGGCCAGCCCTTCTTCTGTCTGGCCTTCCCAGACAAAGTCAAAGTTGATCTCGTTGTTTTCTTGGGCATCAACGCTCAGGGAGATGTTGGTGCCGTTGTCAAAGCCCGTGCCGTTCCATAGCGCGCCCTGGATGGTGCGGGTGTCGTCCAGCGTGAGCACCATGATATGGTCTGATCCTGCTCGAGCCACGGTCTTGACGATGCGACCTCTTGTGCCACCACTAGGCTCATGTTGCGCTCGCCTGAGAGCGTGCCGTTCCAGGTGCGGTAGCCTAAGAACGCGTCTGGGTTGATGGTGTTCTCGTACACGATCAAGGCATCTCCGCTGACATCCTCGTACGCGAGGTCTACCTCTTGCGCGCCTGTGTTTTCGGTGGCTGCAGTCAGCTCTGCGAGCACTTGCATGTCTCCTGTGCGGTTGAGCAGCACGAGGTTGATGTCATTGGCAAAGTCTTCCACTGCTATGAGCGCTTCCTGTCTTTCGTGGCTTGCCTTGGCCACCGCCCACAGAATGTCTGCACCGACGGTGCCGCTGTCGGTGAGCTCTGGACCAAAGTCATCATTGGTGAGGTTCCAGTATCTGTAGCGTGGGGTCTGGATGTCTTGCTGTCCGTATACTAGCACTCCTGAGGCGCCTGTTCTGTTGATGACAAAGCCTGGCCCTTCGAGAGCGAGAGCGAGGCTGCTAGCGAGGAGGATTGCCAGCAGCCATGCTACGTCTCGTCTCATTTTTTGATCTTCACCGTCTTTCCTTCCAGCTCAAACTGGATGTCGTCTTGTTCTTTCCAATGGAGAATTTGTACGAGCGCTTTGGGTATGGTTAGCGTGTATTGGTCTTTTCCTGTGCGCTGTAACTTACGCGATAGTGCTTTCTTCTTCCGCTTAGCCATATTTTTTCATATGAAAATTCATAGTATTATTTAAGGTTTGGTTTTTCTCATCTAGTAATCATATGAATATTCATAGTACTATTTAAACCTTTGGCAGGCATAACTTTATATATCGCTCTGCTGTATGACTGGGTATGGATCCAAGACCGCTAGATGCGCTGGCAAAAGCGCGAGACAAGAAAGTCATCGTAGAAACCAAAGCAGGCAAGCAGTACCTAGGTACGCTGCGTGCTTTTGACATTCACATCAACGTAGTTCTCGACGAGACAGAAGAAAGAGAGGGTGGAGAGGTCAAGAGAAAATTAGGCAATGTGTTTCTTCGAGGAGACACCATTGTGCTGATCTCACCTGCAACATAACATGGGCTTCAAAGGAAAGGGTGGCACAGGCACCCAAGGATTGTACAGCCGAGGAAAATCTCACATCGTCTGTCGTCGATGTGGCAACCGTTCTTATCACGCTAAGTCTAAAGAATGCGCCAAGTGCGGGTTTGGAAAAACGCCTAAGCTACGACGCTACTCTTGGCAGACAAAGTCTTTTACAGGTAAGAAGTTGCCAAGAAAATCCGTAAAGAAAACAAGATCAAAAAAATAAAAAATTCACTTTCCTTTCTTGAGTTCTTTCCACAGCTTGACGTTCCAAAGCCAGACTAGAATTACTAGGCCGACAAAGAACAGCGGACCGAGCACCTGGCCAACAGGGCTAGCACTCATGTGCTTGCCCATCATGCCTGTAACGTCCTGTGCTAGTACTGTCGTCGCTGCTGCCAACGCTGCAACAATATATGGTGTTTTCATACCGCTGCGCAGACGTGATAGTATATAATGATTACGCGCGTGTCATCTCCTTCAGAAGCTTCATTGTTTCCTGTGCCTTGTCGTATGGCACAAACAAATGGTCATGGTAGTAGGCAGACACAACGTTTACGCTTATTCCTTCCTCTGCAAGTCTGTTCGTAATCCTCGCCAAGAAACCTACTGCTGTAAGATCAGAATGCACGGTAAGCGTGATCATCGCCCACACGCTCTCGTACTTTAGACCGTGGTTGTCTGCCAAGGATTTTTCAATGATGAGGGTTCTTCCTTCTTGTTCTCTAAAACTTAACAAAGCATCCTTCGCGAGCGCAACCTTTTTTTCAGCCATCGTGCAGAAAACATACTCTCCTCTTACTCGTCGAGGATTCATCGAGTTCATCAGTCTGTCCAGGTTTTTGATGGGTGCCAATGCGGGTGACAGGATTCGAACCTGCGTAGGCACTAAGCCCCGTGGGCCTAAACCACGTCCGTTTGACCACTCCGGCACACCCGCGTATTATCACTTAAGGCGGGGTTTGCTTTTAAATCCTTCTTCTTTCTAAGAGTAAGTATTATAATATGGGCTCGCTAAGCTGCGATATGGCTCCAAAAAGGCGGTTTTTTATAAAAAAAGAAGTACGTACGAGTACTCTTGAGACGTTTGGAAAAATCCAGTCTAAATTGCTAAAAAATAGCTTCAATTTTAGACTTGCCGGGCCTTTTTTGGATGCGTTTTCTCGACGAGAAACGGGTGTTTTCGTAGATTACCCCGACAGACCCTTGTCCGTTTTTTCGAAAAGTTTATAAAACAGGACCATGGCATGGATCTCTAGTCCATACGACTGTTACAGTTGTATGCGTCTTTACGAGAGTAAGGATAAAAAAACAAGAACACAAGGAGGTGTTATTGGTATGAAAAACATTGGGAAGACATTGAAAAGAATGGCCGCAGTCGGCGCAAGTGTTGCTCTGGTAGGTGCAACAGTTATGGGCGCAGCTGCAGTCAAGCTGAGCGACTACCCTAAACCATTTGTGGTTAACGGCGTCCCAGCTTCGAACTTGGCGGTTATCGTCGGCGACCAAGCTGCTGCATCTGATGTAGTAGGCATGGGGGACGTCATTGCTGGCCTTCAGCAAAACGCAAAGATCTCTACACCTGTACCAGGTGCTGGCGGTCCACGTGTTAAGTTGTTGGGCGACAGTGTGGAAATCGGAACACCTACGGACTTGTTAGAACTTAACGAGACCTTGGGAGACGTTAGACAGACGTTGACCGAATTCGACCTGAACATCTTGAAAGGTGGAAGTATCACGACCCAAAGAGGCGTAACAAAGTACAACCAGTACTTGAACTTCAACGAGACGGCATCGTACCGAAGCAACCGTGTAATCTTCACTGAAGATGAGTTCGACAACATCGGTCACTTCTTCCACGTTGTGGACGGAGACCAGATATTTGATTGGACGCTAGAGTTTGAGGAAGGATTTATCTCCGACGTCGAAGGCTCTAGACTCAGAGACTTGGAAGACCGTGACTTGAACATCTTGGGCACTGAATATGCCATTGTAGGAACCAAGTTCACCAACACGACAGGTGACACTAGGATATCCTTGCTAGGCGGACCAGTGTTTGATTCCCTTGGAGAGGGAGACAAGAAAACATACACGTTGAATGACCGAACCTACGAAGTTGAGGTCATCATCATCTCCGAGACAGCCAACTCAGGCGACGGAGAAGTGTTGTTGAAAGTTAACGGCCAAACGCTACCACGCATGCGTTCTGAAGAAGCAGAACCAACCGCAGATGGTACGCTAGTAGGTATCCGTGACATCATCGCCACGGGTAAGGACACGCAATCCAGCGTTGTGCGATTCTATCTTG
>NYZT01000035.1 GCA_002687275.1 Candidatus Woesearchaeota archaeon | reverse complement strand
TCCAGGATTGAATTCTCTTTCGGAATGAGCACGTTGAGATGTCGTGCCCATGAATGCTTCAGATGATCTCTTGTGGGTACCTGATGCCAGCGCCATTTGAAGCGAGGCACGGGCGTTCGCTGCGCAAGGGTGCCCATGTTGAAGTCTAAGACTAATGCATGGGGACCTCCAGTACGATCGTTTTCCTTCGATTCTCTAATTAGTTCTTGCATATTACCCCTCACTTGTACCGTTATTGTAGCATCCGGGCCTTATTAACATATTCACCCCCTCAAGGGGTGAAATAGAGAGATTTATATACTTCTTACGTCTAGAACACATATGGACGCAGGAGTTCTAGAAAACATAGGCTTGACCAAGAACGAAGTCAAGGTCTATCTCGCGTTGCTTGATTTAGGCGAGACCACCACCACCCCCCTAGTGAAGAAGGCGATCATCCCACCATCCAAGGTGTACCCTGCACTTGACCGACTCATCCAGAAGGGATTGGTGAGCTACATCGTCAAACAAAACCGAAAGCAATTCACAGCTACAGATCCCCGCAACATCATAGAGTATCTCAACAAAAAAGAGACAGACCTAGAGCGCCAGAAAGAGAGCGTGGAGGGACTCATCCCCCAGTTCTTGCTCAAACAAAAAATGCGAGAACAGCCAGCAGAGGCCCAAGTGTACGAAGGCAAAGAAGGCATTAGAACCATCTTCCAGAATCTCTTCCGCGAGCTCAAGAAAGGAGGCGAGTACTACGTGTTCTACTCAGCAAATATAGAAGAATACCAAGAATGGAAGCTCTTTTTCAGAAACATCCACATCAAACGAGAAAAACTAGGCCTAACGGTCAAGATCATCCATGACGAAAGTCTAAGAAGCATTGCCATGGACATCAAAAAAGGACTGAGGAAGTACAACGTGCGCTTTTTCAAAGATCCCATGCCCAGCTCATGGACCATGATCTACAACGACAAGGTGCTCATCGCAACACTTTCCCCGCAAACCATAGGTTTTGTCATCCACTCAAAAGCAATCGCAGATCCCTACAAAGCCTTTTTCCAGAGCATGTGGAAGAGGGCAAAGGCTTAAAAACAAGCATCGCACGAGGCACGTATGAACGTTAAGCATCACTGGCTGTGGAAGTTGGTATTCGAGGACGAGTCCGCGCTAGGATGGATCATCCACCTCTGTCTAGCGTTCATAATCATCAAATTCTTAGTCTATCCCTTGCTAGGATGGATACTCGGAACGAGCTACCCCATAGTAGCTGTGGTGTCCTGCAGCATGGACCATCGAGGGGATTTTGACGGCTGGTGGTCCAGCCCAAGCGTAGAAGGTACGCAGGCAGAGTTCTACTCCAAGTACGGAATAACAAAAGAAGGATTCAGGCAGTTTCCGCTAAAGAACGGTTTCAAAAAGGGAGACCTCATGGTGTTGAGAGGGGCAAAGGACGTCCAGCAAGGCAACGTCATCGTCTTCTTCAGCCAGTACAGCAGAGAACCCATCATCCATCGTGTCGTGGACAGAGAGGAAGGCGTGCTCATAACAAAGGGAGATGCCAACCGCGCCTCAGACCCAAAACTAGACAGGGCTTATGACAACCAAGTTCTAGGAAAAACCTTGCTCAGAATACCCTTTGCCGGCTGGCTCAAGGTAGGCTTAATAAAGGGATGGTGTTTGATAGGCGGACCAGAGGAGGTGTGCGCTGCACAAACCTGCTAAATGTTTTGTCCAAAATGCAAAGGATTACTCCTTCCAAAAGTGGTCGGGGGAAAAAAGACCCTTGGTTGTAGCTGCGGCTACACCAGCGACAGCACGGTTATGTCCGGTGGCACCACCGCAAAAGACGAGCGCATGGAAGGAGCGCTCAAAGAAGAAGAAAACCTTCCCCTAACCCACGCAGAATGCCCAAAGTGCAAGCACCAAAAGGCATACCACTGGTCCAAACAAACCCGAGCAGGGGACGAGCCAGAAACGAGATTCTTCAGATGCGAGATGTGCAAGCACACCTGGCGAGAGTACAGCTAAGCTTTGACGAACTCAACCCCAGGTAAGTTCTTGAACTCCTTGTCTCCAGTAAGAAAGAGTATACCTAGTTCCCGCGCTAAAGTATACCCAACACAATCGGGGATGGAAAGTTTTTGTCTTTTGTTTTTGACACGAAAATGCATTGCTTTCTTGACAACTCTAGGGGGAGACTGTCGGACAAGCGTGCTACATTGTGACAAGACAGTGCTAGCGAGAGGATGCGCAGTACGTAACAACTTATAACACAACTCGGCATAGACAAACTCGTTAATCACTTGATTGGCAGGAGCATACTTCAAATATGCAGGATTGCCGTCAACGATTTCCAAGAGCGCATACGTGTCAAAAAAGTAGGTCTCAGCCAAAGTCCATCTCCTCGTCAATTTCCCGCATGATTTTTGCCACAGGTTTCTTGAGCTTGATGCTGCCAAAGATTTTCTCCAAAGGCATGGCCTTTCTTCGGAGAGTAAGGGTAACATCTGCATCCGGACCTATCCCCTCCTGCTTTGCTGCTTCAGCAGGAATAACTACACCTATTGATTTGCCCCACTTTCGCGTTCTAGCATCCACCTCAATCATAGATTATATCGATATAATTATCCTTTATATGTCTTTCGGTCGAAAAACCGGAAATTATCCGAACTCCCCCCAAAATTTCCTCACTTCCGAGTAACAAATAAAGGGCGACTTTATAAGGGGAGATTGCGTTGTATTCCTATGACTGTAGGAGTAACTATTAGTAATTCACGAACAGGACGCGCCATGACCGATAAAGAAGGTAGCGGCTCGCTGAGAAAATCTCACTCCTACGAAAAGCTAAGAAAATTCGATGGACCCAACTATCACGGACTGGTTTGCGGGTCTGGAAATGCCGACGCAATCCTTGGGGCGTATGAATCGCTTACGAACATAGAAGCTGAAACTCTTGACAAGTTTCTTAGAAGCCTAGCAGACGGCATGGAAGAACGAGATAAACGGCATAGACGTCAATGGCTAGACAGACAGAAGGCGTTGGTTAATGACAAGGCTAGCATTATAGATGACGAGAGCGAAAGACAACTGTTTGTTCGCAGCGAGAACATCAGAACCAACGCAAGGTTCGATGAGCAGATGAGCGGATCTCCCATTCTCGCCGTAGTTGCCTATGACACAGAACGCAAGAGAGTGTTTCAATACGGAGTCGGATGCGGGATAGTGTATGAATCACACGATCCTTCCAACCCTATCGGTTCTGGAGCAGATGCAGCAGGTTTGCGAATGATAAGAAAGCTTCCTGGCGTCAACGTTGACCGGTTAACCTCCGCAGACATGTTGTTTTTCCTGACAACCGCGTTTTGCGAGAGTACGACAAACGTGGGCGTTGGTGGCTCGCCCTCTTCAGGAGAGGTAGACAAGGATGGCGCGCGCATCGTAGACCACAAAGTATGCATCGCCGTGAGCAATGTTTGTGGAAGCTATCTTGCAGACGAATGCTCAAGACTCACACTTAGAAAAACAAGACAGTTAGTGAAAGGAATAGGCAAAGGCGACAAGAAAGCCATATCTGAAGCTGCCACGCTTTTGGACATGTCAGAAGACAGATTGCAAAACATGTACGTGCTTCCTTCCACGTGGACAGAGATGGCGAATCGAAAGCTCTATTGCTAGAACTCCCCTAAACCTTTCTGTGATTTGTTGTATCTTTCCAAGTATTTTGGTGGTTCCACGCTGACAAAGGCGTAGCCCCAGTCCTCGAGCATTTTCTGGGCGTTAGCAGTGATCTTTGGTGCGGCAAGAATGCCTCTTACCTTTTTCAGCCCTTTACTTGCCATCAAGCGCTCGACATATCTGCGTAATTGTGTGACTGCGGCAAGGTCTGCGCAGTACCGCTTGCACTCCACCACGGTTAAGACCTCTTCCTTGTCCACCCCTAAAACATCCACGTAGCCATACTTTGTTTGTTCTTCTTGTGAGACTGGCTTGAAGCCTTTCTCTATTAGGTCGGGTTGTTTGTAGATCATGTCTGCCATGTCTGCCTCATTACCTTGTAGTATTATCTTTTGTCCGTCCTCTAGCTTGTGGCTGTTGAAGAAGTGCACGGCATGGACGAAGACGTCTAAGAACTCTTTTTGTTGGAGGTTTTCGCTTTTCAGCACTAGCTGGTCTTTTTCTGAGTGGACGGTGTGCGCGGTCCCAGGTTTCATGTAGTTCACCGGCGCGTTACCTAGAGGTTGGTGGACGAGTAGGGCGCCATCGCTCTTTATTAGGATAACTCTATCTCCTCTTGCTAGCTGGCTTTCTGCCCTTCCAGAATAGTTTATCTCACAGCTGGCGCCAAGCACCAGGGTTTCCTTTCTGGCCAGAGCATCCTTGATGAGTCCTTGTACGTCTTTCTTTTCCCACATTATTTCAGCCTACGTATGAGCACGCCAGAGGTCTCAAAGAGTTTGATGCTGGCCTCGTGGAGATCATAGACCTCAGAAAACACCACCTCTTTCAGGCCTGCCTGGATGATCATCTTGGTGCACCAAAGGCATGGTAAGAAGCTCGTGTAGATGGTGGCTCCCTCTGATCGCACCCTTCCTGCTTCGATGATGGCGTTCTCTTCGCCATGAAGACAGAGACACTCAGAGATCGCCGTGCCCTTGGCAACGGCAGAGTTGCACCTCTCACAGCCGCCTTCGTTGCAGTTCTTCACTCCCCTTGGCGTGCCGTTATAGCCTGTGGCGATGACGCGTCGGTCTTTGGTGATTATCGCGCCCACTTTTCTGGACATGCAATTGCTTCGTTGGGCGGCAAGCCTGGCCAGGCGCATGAAGTAGTCGTCCCAGCTCGGCCTTAGTCTCTCATCGCTGACAAGATTAAGATCATCAATTCTTTGCTTTAACTCTTCCACCGTGCCGTTGTTGAGCACGAGTTCGTCGGCTAACTCCATGGTCTCACGGATGCGTTGCTCGTTTCCCGTGCCAAACATTTCTTTCTGGTCTCGCTCCACAAATGCAGGCAGCGTGGTGGGTTCTTCCTCTCGCTTTCTTGCCTTGACACGCTCGAAACGTATGCGTAGATCTGCGTCTACCGCCACAAGATGGAACAAGGGAGAGGTGCGTAGCACGCTTACCTCGTCTGGGTGGCGGAGGCTGTCTACGATGTAGTTGGCCTTCCAGTTGTTGCGTAATTTTTCTAGGAGTATCTTGGCTATGGCACCGTTGCCTCCCTCCTCGCGGGTCTTGTTGCCAATCTCACGAAGGTTGTCTCGGGTGACCGGCTTGCCTTGCTTTTTGAGAATCTCTCTGAGAACGTCGCTGCATGATAGTGCGTTGTAGCCGTATTTTTCTTGGAGATAGTCAATGATGGTTTGCTTACCCGCCCCTATCGTTCCTACTAACCCTATAATCATGGTAGAGGGCCCTATTTTAGGGTATAAAAGTTTTGTTATTCTGCAATGGTTACACTCCAGTCCTATTCTTCTTCTTCAAAAAATGAGCTTAGCGCTTTGTTCTCGCGAACGCTTTTCCACTTTACTGGCTGGGGTGTCATCTAATTTTATGCACCCCCACTAGTATTTAAACAATGTTGCGGGGCAATATAGAAACTCTGGAATATAGTCTAGTGAAAAAATGTCGTCCTTAGCTGAGAGGGATAAGGTTACCGTCTAAAACAGGGATAACATATCGTGTTTCCGATGTCACTTCCAAAAACAACGCCCACCCCCTAGATATAGGGCACTAGCTGTGGGGGTCGAAAGCGGCTAGGATTTCGCAAGAATGACTCAGCACTTTGCCTGAGGCTGCGTCTATGGTGATGACGATACTTTTGAGGCTCATCGTGACCCCTGTGACCGTGTAGGTGGGCTTTCCGCTGTTGGCAAGGATGACTATCCATCTTGAAGACATCTCTAGCGGATAGTGCTCGCTTGCGGCCTCCTTGCCCTTCTTTAGGGCTTCCTCTGGCTCTAGTTTGACCTTGCTGAGATCCAATTCTAGGACTTCCTGCTTCTTGTCTAAGATCTCGTCTAGAGGCAGGGCCTCTACCTTGTCAGTGACGATATAAGTTGCTACCTTGCCATCAACATAATAACCTACCCTGACGTCATCGCCCATGACAAAGACGTGGGCTAGGAATCCCTTAGGCTTTAGGAGTCGTACTTTCTCAACGGTTTCTTTTAGCATTTTTGAACACCACCTTTAGCTCGTGCGTGATCTCTCTTGTCGGATGCCAGGCTTGGACCTCTTGGAACACGTCAGTCATGTGTGCCCGTGTCTGCACTCTAGGTTCTCGGACGTGGAGTAGTGGGAGCAGTGATGCCAGTCTGAGCAAGCCAGATAACAAGAAGACCAAAGGAATGCCTGTCATGATGAACGAGGCCTTGTCAGCCAACAATCCCCCAACGATGGGTCCGAGAGCGTTAGGTAGACTGGATAGCGTGTTGAACTCTGCAACCATCATGGGTCTGCTTTCTGGCTTGGTGAGGTCCATAAGAAGGTTTAGGTGGGTGACGTCTACTAGCGCCCACACGATGCCTGCCCAGGCGCTGATGGCAAACAACCAACCTTCCATGCCTGGCTGGATGAAAAAG
>NYZT01000034.1 GCA_002687275.1 Candidatus Woesearchaeota archaeon | reverse complement strand
CGTACGATATGTTGCCAAGTACGGCTCAAGAATCCTGATTGTTCGATATCATTGGTGGCAATAATAGGAACAGATGCGACAGCTTTACCATCAATAACGGCCATCATCTTGCCGATTTCTTGACCTTTCTTAATCGGTGCTTCTAGGCTGTCAGGAATATCAACCACGGTCGTGATTTTATTCTTCTGCGTTTTACTGGTTAGGATTTGTAAGTTATCACCTGTTGCCAGTTCTACCTCATCGGCTTCTCCGAACCATACTGGAACTTTGCTAACGAACTGACCAGCAGGTGCTTTGGTCACTGTGGTGAAGTGGCCAAAGCCCCAGTTGAGTAGTTCACGCGACTGATCAGCACGAGCCTGCTGGCTCTTGGTGCCCATGATGACAGAGATGAGGCGCATACCGTCGCGATTACTCGAAGCGACTAAGCAATAACCTGCCGCATCAGTATGGCCCGTTTTTAGACCATCAACGGTAGGATCGGTTGCGAGTAGGGCGTTGCGGTTGCCCTGAGTGATACCATTATAGGTAAACTCTTTTTCGGAATAAATACTGTAGTAATCACCGCTGTTTTTGACAATAGCGCGAGCAAGTTTGGCCAGATCCAGCGCTGATGCCTCATGCCCTTCAGCAGGCATGCCAGTAGAGTTGACGAAATGAGAGTTTTCCATACCAAGCTTTTGCGCTTGCTCATTCATCAATATTGCAAATGATGCTTCGCTACCCGCGATATGCTCAGCCATGGCTTTTGACGCATCATTACCTGATTGAATGATGATACCGCGTAGCATATCGATGACACTAGCGGTCTTATTGACTGGCACATACATGCAAGACTGACTGCTGCTACCACGGCACCATGCATTTTGGCTCATGAGTACTTGGTCGTCTTCTTTGAGGTCGCCTGATGCTAAGCGCTGTTCGATGATATAACTGGTCATCATTTTCGTCAGAGACGCTGGCGGTAATGACTCATTCGCATTTTTTTGAGCCAAGATCTCACCAGTATTATAGTCCATCAATACATAGGCGGTATTATCCATCTCAGGTGGTTGTATGGCTGCGTTTGCCATCACTGCACTCATTGAGATACTTACACCAACGACCAGCTGTACTAGCTGATTTTTTACACGCTTTACTGTCATATATCATTACACCGCATCATGGAACCAAATGTATCTATCGCTTGTATTCACTGTCAATTTTCATACATTATTTTAAGCAGCATGCCTTAAACATCATGTCTAAAATAATGTATTAATCAAAACAAGAACGACTGTACGATAGACATAAAATTAACGCCTTATCTTAGCAAAATGCCAACCGATGGGGAATCGATAAATGCAAAAAAGTAAGGCATGAATAAAAAGAAAAGCGAGTAGGTATTAAGTGTTTGCTCTTACTAACCTATAGATAGCTTTTGATCAGTATAAATTCAACGACCACAAAAAAGCCTGCTGTACCGCTTGTGGTTTATAAGCGCAATGACAGCAAGCTTTTTTGTTCATTAAACTTAATGGGTAAGTGTAGAGTATTGTTCTTAACGATGATGAGAGGATTAGTAGTCACGCCAAAGGCGAGGCCTGTCTCATAAGCTGCCCTGATCTCATTGACGTCGCTGCTGTCCACAAAGAACCGTGGCATCATTTTAGTGTGTGGACCTGCAAGGTGTTTATTAAGGTTTCCGAATCTGGGGTCTATGCGTCTAGAACTTCTTCTGCCGTGCGGACAGCACTCTTCCCGTCTTGCAGGCCAATTAGGGAGTCCAGCATCTTCTTCCGGCCTTGTTTGTACTTGGCTGGCTTGGCAAAACCGTCCTTGACCTCTTCTAACAGCTCTTCGGTGCTTTCCACAAAGGGTGTGGCTCTGAACTCTCGTAGGTAGATCAAATGCGCAAAATCACAATGGCTTTTCAAGCTGAAAAGGTAGGGTCGTGGAGGGGTGTCAAAGTAGACATTGACTGCTGGCTTGTCAAAGCAGGCTGCATCAATTGTTGAGCTTCCTCCTGGTGTGATGGCTACCGTGCTGTACTTCATTAGGGCACCCATGAACTTGTGGTCTTCCCAGTTGGGATTCCAACTTTTTGGTGGCTCTTTGCCTTGCAAGAACCATGCAGGATAGTTCATCCTAACCTTTGGGTGTTTTTCAAATTCTTTGTACTGATCCCAGTCCTTGACGCCGGGGTGTGGTCGTATGACAAGGATGGCTTCTTGGGGTAGCGTTCCCTCATCCATGCCTCGTAGGACGGTGTCCACGATTACTTTTTCATTCTCAGCAGTCATGCCCATGACATTTGCAGGGATGCCGCCAACGTAGGTTATGACCTTGGCATTTTTTGGGATTTTTAACTTTGTGAAAACTTCTGTTTTTGAGGGTAGGTCGTTCTGAAAATAACAGTCAAACTGTGCCGCTCCGCACGTTCGCAGGATGTTTTCTGGGAGGTTGTGAAGTTGGATGCATTCTTCTTTTTGTTTTGGCCCCCACATGAGTAGTCTGTTGGGCAGGTACATGGGTGTTCCTTTGCTGGTCATGTTGTCCCAGCTCATCACTGCCGCAACAACGGGTATCTTTTTCCATAGTGCGTATTCTGCATAAGGGACGTGATCTAGGCATAGCACGTTGGCAGAGAACACTTTGGTGATTCCATACTTGTTGAATACGTCTTTGACTGCTTTCTTTGGCCACAGCCACGCAACCCTTCTCAGGACTGCTTGGACGATCGCAGGCTTTGACACAACGGCGATGCCTCTTCGTATCCAAAATTTGATTGGTTGCTCTTTGATAGTTCTCCCTCTTATTATCTTGAACGTGCTTGTCTTGATGTCTGGCCAGACAGAGGCGCGATATATCGTTCGCGTCATGCGAATGTGGTCTGCAATGCTTTCGAACCTTCCTGGTTCGTACACGATTTCTAGAGGAAGATCTGGGAACTTTTTTCGTAGGTGTTCTTCCATCCAGTCTGCGCAGACGAGTACGACCTTCGCTTTCTTTTTTAGTTCGTCAATAACCCCTGCGTTGACAAAGTTGCGATAGCTTGCGCCTTCAGTACACAAGACTAGGATAGTATCCATTGCGTGAGTCGTTTGCTGGGCGCTTAAAAAACTATGCCTTCTTGAAAACAAAGCACAAATGGTCTGAAAACATAACCCTTCCCTTGATAGGGATGTGGATTAAGGGAACGACGGCGGGTTCTGCAATGATTCGCTCAAATTTGAAGTATTTTTCTGTCAGTTTCAAGAGCAGGTTTCTGCTCATGTCGTTTATGTGGTTGTTTCCTGGTGTGACCACGGTGGTGTTGGCTCCTTTCAGGTAGCGGATGCGATTGTAGATGCTCCAGCCATTTGGCCTGGAAAAGACAAGGATGCCTCCTTTTTTCAGCACTCTTGAGCATTCTCTCAATGCAAATGGGAAATTTTCTAGGTGCTCAAACACTTCTAGGGCTAGCACGCAGTCAAAGCTATTGTCTTTGTATGGCAGCTTTTGTGTGTTGAGATCGCACTTTTTGAAGGTTTTTTTGAATTCCTTAAATTGTAGGTAGTCGTCGATGTCCACGTTGTGGAGTTTTGAGAAGCCAGCTTGTTTTAGTGCGTCTAGCGCATAGCCCGCTCCTGGACCTAGCTCAAGAATGCTTGCTGTTTTTGGCAGCTCGCTAATCCTGGCCTTGATCATCTCGAAGAATTTGCCTCTAATGCAGTTCTCCCTCGCCAACGCCGCGGTTATCTCGTCCTTGTTCTTGAGAATCTCTTCGCTGGTGTAGTACTCGACCATTGATTCTCTGGTTCTATCATGGCTTATAAACCTGAGGACAGGAGGTCCAACAGCTTTAAAAACCGCCTGTGAAGGGTAGTAGGATGCCGGTAAGTATAGTCATTCTAACGAAGAACTCAGAGCGCACTATCAAGAAGTGCTTAGAGGCGGTTAAGGGTCTCTCAGATGACGTCATCGTTTGGGATAGCCAGAGCAAGGATGGCACTGTTAAGATAGCAAAAAAGTACACCAAGAAGGTGTTTATTTTTGATGACAAAAACCGTACGGTTACCGGAGCCAAGCTCAAGAACCTGGCGGTTGCAAAAGCAAAGCACGACTGGGTGTTTTCCTTAGATTCTGATGAGTACGTGGACAAGACGCTGTACGACGCCATAGGGAAAGCGATAGAACAAGAACAGTTTGTGGGATTTAACGTCCGTCGTAAAGATTACACCTTCCTAAAAACGTACGTGCACACCATTCCTATACTTCGCTTGTACAGAAAGAGCAAGGGAGAGTTTAGACACTCGGTTCACGAAAAGGTTTATGCTGATGGCCCTGTGGGCACGCTAGCAGGCACGCTCTACCATGACAGCATTGCTGATGCGGAAGACTACATCAACCGTTTTAACCATCACACCAACATCGAGGGTAGAAGGATGGCAGACAGCGTCCCTCTCAACATGCCTCGTCTTATCGGCCAGGTTGCCGTGCGTCCTTGGATAGAGTTTGGCTACTGGTACGTGTTTAGGGGTTTGTGGCGGCGCGGCTTTGGCGGACTTTTCTACAGTTTATGCAGCGGCTTCTACCAAGTGGTCAAGTACCTGAAGTATTACGAACGCAAACAGGGCTTGAAGAAGGACTAAACCTTAAGAGTTGTGCGACAGTGCACGTGCTATGCGTTTCCAATTTGTCCTTGAAGGGAATAATTCAGACATGGTCTTGCAGTGCGATGGCAGCTCTTACAATATTGGTTATCTCTACACTACCAAGCTTCCTATAATGATAACGCTGTACCAAAGGCAAATAGGTATTCCTACCTCTTTGGAAGGAATGGTGCCTGACGTGCCCTATGAGCACGATCATGATTTAGAGGATGAGTTGGAGGATGCTGAGGAGCTGGTCGGAGGGTTACCTTTTTCTGACTTCAACAATGCTGCTTATGATTTTTTGAGATTCACAAACGGGCTACACAACACTTCTTACGAGTTTAGGCTGGTCGAAGACGCACTACATTTGTTTAGGACGTACAAACGCGAGGACGATGCCACAAAGATACTAGAAATTCAGCGATCGGAGGTAGACTCCTTTCTACAAACCTACGTGGATTTTATCGGGAAAGAAAACCGACTCCGTAAATTTCGAGATCACTTGTGTCGCATCGCTTCTTTCTTTGGGACGGCGGGCTAGCTCTTTTCGTACAAGCCAATAAGTTCTGCCTTCTCTAGAATGTGGTGTTCCATCTCGCTCTCAACTTCTTTCTTTGTTGCAGTTGTTGGAAGATCGAGCGTGGTGTCTAGTGCGTATAGTGTGAAGACATAACGGTGCTTTCCGCTTCCAGGGCAGGGCCCGCCGTAGCCGTGCTTGGGCCAAGTGTTCATGCCCTCAACGCCTGGCTTGGAGTGTTCTGCAATGTCTGTCGTTTTGGGGTTGATGTTCCACACCACCCAGTGATCCCAGGTTCCTGTTGGCGAGTCAGGATCGTCCATGATGAGCACAAAGCTCACCGTGTGCTCAGGAGCCCCTTCAATATGCAGCGGAGGGTTGATGTCTTCCCCTTGGCAGGTAAATTTAGAAGGAATGTCTTGCATGCCGCCAAATTCCGGGCTGGAGAGTTTCATGGATGGGCAGCAAGCGTTGGATTATAAAAAGCCTAGGAAAAGATCTGGTCGTGAGGGGTTCCTTTTTGGTACTTGGTTCTTTCTCCGTCGTCTTTCTTCTCAAGTGCCCTGAGCAAGAGTCGTTGCGCTCTGAGCGCAACAACAGAAGCATCGAATTTGAAGGGATGTTTGCCATCCGCGCCTTCCATTGCGGTTCTCAGCACGGGGTAGTACGCGTCCTGGCCGGTTCTGCATTCCATAAGCCATTCCGCGCTAGAGGGAAATGGTTCGTCATTGTGTTCGTATCCGATGGTGGAGAAGGCAATTCTTCTACCGCTGTAGTCGCATAGCACAGTACCCTTTGTTCCCACTATGGTCATCGCAAGCTGATTTCTCTCCCCAACATACTTCCCTACGCACGCTCTAACAGGCACGCCTTTTGTTGATATCAGGTCGATCTGCGCATAGGATTCTCCAACATGTTCTCCTGAGATTTTCTGGCAGGCATTGGTAACGTACTCTTGGCACCACGCTCTTGCCACATCTATTACTTCTAGGTCACCAATCCCGCCGTCAAGAGCCAACAACGGTGCGAGAGCGTGATGGCCCATGTCCTGAATCATGCCGCCGCCGAGTCTGCTGTCAACCAGGGACAAGTTTCGGTGTTCTACCGAGCCGTCCGATCCTTTTCCTTGTACAAGATTCACAAGCGCATACAGCGGTTTGCCCACTCTTTCTTCCAGACACCCCTCCACCATACTCATGTGTGCGATTGGTTGCAGAGAGTCCTGGTCAGTGCGGTAAAAGCTGTCCTCAGCCACAAGTCCGGCTGCAACCATCAATGGGGCAGCGTACGAGGCAAGGAAGCTCTCCGCAAGGGCGATCCTGTTACGGTTGTTGGTCATGGCCTGGGTCAGATCTTCTAGCTCCCTTTTGTCTATCGCGTACGGCTTTTCTATTATTATCTTAGTAGAAGGTGAGTTTTCTAAGAGTTCTAGTGCCTCCGGGGCGTGTAGATGGTTTGGATGCGCCAAAAGGACGGTGGGGTTTTCTGCATCTATTTTGTCCACAACTTCAGAAAGTGGCTGTTCTGGACTTCTTATTGTTGTAGGGCCCCCGTCTGATTCCAAGCCGACAAGTGTGAAAGCGTTAAAAACTTGGTGCGATCCTAATACGCCGAGACAGGAGCTTGATAGTCTTCTCCAATAGTCCCCTGTGCCAACGTGGATAAAATGTCTGGACATGGATGGTTAAATCATGTTGGGCTTAAGAACCTTCACTTTTCTTGGTAGTTGCCCATAGCCAGCACTCTGAGGCCGTCTACGATGCAGTGGGTGACTACTAAGTGTAGGCCTTCTACGTGGGGCGTGCTTTCTGCGGGCACGTTGATGTGCGCGTCGCACAATTCGGCCATTGCGCCACCGTCAAAACCGGTTATGCCTACTGCGTAGCCGCCGTGTTCTTTGACGTTGGCTATTGCTTTGGTAAGGTTTTGGCTCCACACGCCTGCGGCGTCTGATCCCTTGCCGCCGTGGACTGAGATTGCGATGATTACATCCCCTGCTTCTGCTTCCAAGTTGTTTAGCTGGGCGTCATACACGTTTTCCCAGCCGTCGTCATTAGTCAAGGCAGTCATGCTTGACATATTGTCGTTAAGGCAGATAGCACGTACGGGCGCTTGGCCGTCTCCGGTCGCCCATTTGTTAAGATCACTGGTGAGATGTTGTGCAGTGCTTGCGCTGCCGCCGTTGCCGATAATGAATATGCG
>NYZT01000033.1 GCA_002687275.1 Candidatus Woesearchaeota archaeon | reverse complement strand
CACAATAATAGCTTTGGTCAGCGGTGTAATCGCTGCGACCACCGCAGCCGGATCCATATTAAACGTCGCAGGATCGATGTCGACAAACACCGGTCGAGCGCCAGTCCACTTAACAGATCCGGGAACTGCCACGCAAGTGAACGCCTGCACGATTACTTCGTGTCCCTCACCTATACCGGCGGCGGCCAGCGCTGTTGATATGGCCGTGCGTCCTGAACTAGTTAAGACAGCCCTCGTGTTCGGTACGAGCTTGCTTACTGCCTGCTGCGCCTGTAAGACGGCATCCGGCATAGCCCACGTCCAGGGCCGAAATAGGGTGCGCCAAGCCAAGCGGATATCATCCCGCTCGACGTTCGGCGACAGCGATATGAGCGTTGCCATAAGAAACCACTCTAGTGTAAGACCGCTCGACGGACAACCTCCGGCACGCGACCGGCCAACAGCACTACAGTCTCGGCATCAGCGCGGGTCAGCAACAACTTCGCCAGCCGCTGCGGGTCTGTTTCTATACGCCAATTGGCCTCCCACTCGTTAGTCGGGACCGCCTCTTCGAACTCTGCAGCGTGAGCGTTCCCGTAGAGCAAGACAAACGCCCCGGAACCCTTGAGTGCCTCGGCAATGCGTCGGTGCGCGGCAGCGGACTCGCGACCTAGCTCAATTAACGGCGGGAGCACCACGACCCGTTTGTCCTGGTCGAAGCGTTGCATATGTTCGATGGCAGCTAGTACCCCACCTTCGCTAGCCGAGTAACTGTCGTCGATAACAGCAGCGCCGGTTGGTGCAACACTGACAGTCATCGTGTGCTCCGGTGGCTGAAGAGCCGTAACCCCCTTTACGATCTGCGTAAAATCCATCTCCGCTGCATGCGCACCGGCAATCGCCGCAGCCACGCTCGCTAACATGCCCCGACCCGCAACTGGGATAGTGACCGGCGCCGACCCTTCTTGAATGTGCAGCACCGCGGAAACCTGGGTCGGTTCATATTTGATGCTCTCAAACCAAACGTCTGCGGGGCCAGCCAGGGAGTAGGTGTGCACGTGCCGCTGCTTGGCCATGGCTAGTTTAGTCAGTCGTTGATCGTCAGCGTTAATGATCGCCACGCCATCGTCGGGCAGCGCGTCAAACAACTCCCACTTGGCGGATGCGATAGCCTCCACCGAACCAAAGAGCGCGGTGTGTTGATTGCTAACCGCTGTAATTATCCCGACGCGCGGCTGCGTTAAGCGGGCGAGCGCAGCCACCTCACCTTTCTTATATGCTCCCATCTCCACAATGTAGTGACTGGTACTCTTGGAAACTTGAGCCAGCATGTCTTGCGCGACTGGAAACTCGGAGTTGCGATGTTTGTGAGACGCCACTGCTGACACGCCCCCACTCACGAGCAATTGCTCCAGGAAATATTTAGTCGACGTCTTCCCATAGCTACCGGTAATGCCGATCACCAACAGGTCTTTTAAGTTAACGCGATGCTTCGCTGCTCGAGTGATGATCATCCGTTTGCGCAGTAGTGCCGGTATGTTCACGGCAGCGACGGCTAGGGGGACAACATAAGTCGCAGCCAGTGCCAGTGAGGTCCACCACAGCGAAGCATAGGCGACCCAGATCCGTGTGACTCCGCCGATCGCGACCATCAAGATCACGCTGACGGCCAATACCAGAAGTGCCTTATTAGTAAGATCCGGTCGCACCACTCCGCGCCGCAGAATCCGATTACCGTGATACGCCAGTAGCGCGAGTAACCCGACCCAGCCAAGCGCAGTGACCGACGACAAAGCTAATCCCGGTGCCAGCACCCACACGACCAGCACCAATAAAATGCCCAGGTCGTGAATACTGTGCGGCCAGCGCGACTCATCCCCACGGACCATTGCAGCCCAGGCGCGATCCAGTCTATATTCTTTTCGTTGCCAAAACGCCGTTTGGGCGAGGATGACGAGGGTGAGCAGTAATGAACCTGCGACCCCACTTACGTACACGAGCAGTGGCATAAAGATTGCTGCGTTTGAAATTAGCGACTAGCCTCAAGTATACACAGTCGATACAAACCATGAAGCCAAACCTCACTATTCAAATTGTGGGCTGGAACAGCGCCCAGGAGCTGCCAGCTGCTATCGCAGTGCTAAAAAACCTTCCTGCCGAGCAGGTTGTTATTCGCTACATCGATAACGCGTCGACTGATGATTCTCTGGCGCTCCTTAATAGAGAGTTGCCACACGCAGATATCATTACCAACGATCTAAATGTTGGCTTTGGTCCGGCGCACAACCAGGGCTTCGCTATCTGCGACACAGACTTTATCATGCTGCACAACCCCGACCTGATTCTGGCGTGGGATGGCGTCCAACAACTACTATCACTATTTGATGATCCGAAAGTCGGCGCCGCACAGGGCAAGCTGTTGCGCGAGCAACCGGCAGCGGGAGAATCGCCTGTTATAGACTCTGCTGGCATCGTTTTAACTAGCGCGCTTAACGGCAAGGAGCGCGGGGCGGGCGAGACAGACCATGGCCAGTATGATACTGAGGGTGATATTCTAGCGCCGACCGGGGCCGCCGCATTGTATCGCATGACGGCATTACGCGCTGTGGCTCATCACACTAATAAAGGTGTTGAATACTTTGATCATGATTTTTTTGCATACAAGGAGGATGTCGACCTGGGCTGGCGGCTCACGCGAGCCGGGTGGATAGTTCGGTATGCGCCAGTCTTGCAGGGTTACCACGCTCGGGCACTACGTCGCGAAGGATTGTTTAACTGGGGAGTAAACCCGCGGGCTATCTACCAACGACTACGGAGTAAGCGCACGCACTATTCGTTGCGGAATTGGCTGTGGCTCATTATAAAAAACGCTACGGTATTCCAAATGCTTGTACACGCTCCAGTTGTTGCCGTGCGAAAAATAATCATGCTTGGATTTAGCATTCTGTATCCACCGCTCTTTCAGGCGTGGTGGCAAGCCGCGCTGGGAATGCCGCGGATGCTAGCTAAACGGAGGTAAAAAAACCCACGTACGCGGACGTGGGCGGCTTTTTCTTCTTCTAGCGACCAAGCTAGTTCTGTACGAGATCAGCGGAGACAACGTTGAGGCCAGCAACCCGCAAGCTGCTTGACCATTTTACATTGAGCGCGGCCAGCTCGGCGGCATCAATGCTGTCAACAATGTCTCGCCCGAGCACTAACTCGTCCGCGTACGACAGCTCCGTGACAGCCAACGCCGACAGGCAATGGTCAATCAACAGTTCGTCGAGTGCCAAGGCAACATCGTCAACATCCATACCAGTGGCGGAGCGATAGTGCCTGACCGCATAGTCAGAACCACTGAGCGTACCGCCGAAGTTTGCGGAGAGGGTGGTTTCGACCGGAGTGCCGTCCTGCATCTTCCCTCTCACCAAGACCTTCGTGGACCAGTCTGATTTCACAGGGACGTACACGATTTCGTCCTGTAAGGGCGAAATCCATATAGTTCCCGGCTCGCTAGTCACGGGCACACCATTACGGAGGGTGACTGTATCGACGTCTTGCCGTACCCAACCAATGTGAGAGCTGGCCAAAATGGTCAGTGCCATAGGAACTGCCATATTAATCCAGGCGCGCACCTCCCGACGATGGGGCACCTGAGTGTCTGGCACCGAATTACTATCCCACCTCATGGTATTGGCTATGTACCAAACGACCGCACTGACGAATGACCATCCGATGGATGGCCAGAACATCGTCATACCACCGCTGCCGCGATTCATGGCGAACGAAACAGCGACCATCCCCCCCAGAAAAACAATCCAAAGTGCAGGGCGCTTAATCAAAAGCTCAAGCGTTTTCCTTTGCATAGCAGACTCCTTATTGCTGATGCGGGTGCCACTGGCGGACACCAAGTCATAAAACGAACACGAGTAACAGTGCCTTGCAAATTGGGCCTCTTTCCACCCGCTGTCAAGCGCTGTTGTCAATCTTGCGGCCCCCCGCTAGCCTTAGAGGAAATTACTTGTTAGGCGCGAACCAGATGAAGCTATCAGTCATTATCGTCAATTATAATAGTGGAGCCTTAGTAGCCTCCAATATTGAGTCTCTCTATAGAGAGGGCTTGCCGTCTGGAACAGAAATTATTGTCGTCGATAACAACTCAGCCGATGACAGTGTCTCGTTCTTGCGTTCCGACTTTCCGGAAATAACACTGATTGCCAACGAGCAGAACCTAGGGTTGGCCAAGGCGGTGAACCAGGCGATAGCGTTGGCCAAGGGTGACTTTTACCTCATGCTCAACCCCGACATCGTCGTGCTGCCAGGAGCTGTTAAAGAGATACTCAGCTTCATGGATAAGAATCCGAAGGTGGGCTTAGCCGGCGGCAAGCTGCTATCCCCGAACGGCGAACTACAACATTCTTGCTACCGTTTTTACAATCCGATGACGATTCTCTACCGACGTACGCCACTCGGCCACACCGCAGCTGGTAAGCGAGCAGTGGACAGTTTCTTGATGCGGGACTACGACCACGAGACAGTACGCGACGTCGACTGGTTAATGGGCTCCTGCTACTGCCTGCGCGCCTCGGCTGTTGACCAAGTGGGCGGTATGGATGAGCGCTTCTTCCTGTACTTCGAAGATGTGGATTGGTGTCGTCGGTTCTGGGAGGAGGGTTGGCGCGTGACCTACGTACCGCAAGCGCAGTTCTCACATTTCCATCAGCAAAGCAGCCGTAAGAATCCTATCATCGGCATTCTTACTAATTGGACTGCCAGAGAACATATCCGGTCAGCCATAAAATACTTCAATAAATACCAAGGCAAGCCCCTCCCACACCAGGGCTAGAGCCGTCCCTTATAGAGGAGTCGGAGTAGACACATGTGCTACGCTGTTAGCCATGATCGCACCGAGTAAAGAGGCGTCACTCCCGCACGTAGCCGTCGAAGATTTTGAAGGTCCGTTTGATGTGCTGCTCGAGCTCGCGCAAGCCCACAAGGTGGACATTAGTCGGGTCTCACTGCAGCAAATAACAGATGACTTCTTGAAGTATGTAGCCGAGCACGCCATTCCCACCCAACAGCAGCTCGACTTTCTGCTCGTCACCACAACGCTCCTACTACTGAAGGTGCAACGTGCTCTGCCGCAGCTAACTCCCGAGGAAGATGAGGAGGTAAGTGAGCTCACAGATCGGTTGCGCATCTATCAGTTGTATCGACAGCAAGCGGCACACCTGGTAACTCACTGGCAACGCCAGCCCCTACGGCAAGGTCCTGTGCGTCCGCTGACGGCAGTCTACGAGGACATCACAGTAGGCAATAACGACCTGGCCGAACTCGTACGGTCACTAGCTGAGAGACAAAAGAAGAAACGGCGCCCGACTGGGCACCTGCGTACGCATCGGGGCAAATCATTAGCCCAATGTCTTGCGCTTCTGCAGGAACGCCTGCGCGACATCGACTCAGTCACGTTCGAGGAACTTACGGTCGCCAGTAACGCGCAAACGACAGCCGTCTCGTTATTGGCCGTCCTCGAGCTGGCGAGGCAAGGCGAAGTGGAAGCCACCCAAGACAACACGTTTGCTTCTATTCAGATTACCCGCCAATGACCCCCTTAACCCAACAACTGGAGGCTATCTTGTTTGTCACGGGCGATCCGATGTCCGAAGCCGAAGCGACGCGTTTACTGAAGTGCTCAGGACCTGAACTGGCTGACGCCATTGCCGAACTGCGTGAACACTTGGCCGATACTGGTGTAGCACTCGTAACGACGGATGGGCAGCTCCAATTAACGACAGCCTCAAACGTGGCCACTATTATCAGTAGTCTCCACGTAGATGCCGACAGTGAACTGTCCACGACAGCTGCCGAAACGTTGGCACTGGTGGCCTACCGAGGACCAGTCACGCGCTCAGAGGTAGACGCTATCCGCGGCGTTGATTCGAGTCGCGCTCTCCGCCAACTTGCGCTACGAGGGCTCGTAGAACGCACACGAGTAGGATCCCACTACACCTATCAAGCAACCGTCGGCTTCTTGCGACAAATGGGCCTGACTCACCTGAGCGAGCTACCGGAATACAAAACCTTGTCATCACCCGAGGCGCTACAGGAATTACTCGATACGTAGTACGCTCTAGCGATGTCACTCTTACAAATCGCGCTCTTGTTGACGAGCTGTGTGGCGCTCGGCCAACCAGTCGGGGAGTGCGCTATTCCTACTACTCCGGTCAGCGGCAACGTAGCAGGTAGCCAAAGTGCAGCGCCCACCTTTACCGGACAAGCTCTTGACGTAGTCCTGTCAGCTGAGTCGGTAGTGGTCTGGGACTTAGCGAGCGGATCCATCCTGTATGAAAAAGCAGCTGATGAGCAGCGGCCTATCGCCAGTGTCAGTAAACTACTGACCGCACTAGTAGTGCGTGAGCACGTGCCACTGTCGACCGAAGTTGAAGTGCCCGCTGCAGTGCGCGTGGCACAACGCCAAGGAGTAGATGTGTCCCTGCCCATAGGTGCCCACGTCACAGCCAGCGACTTGCTGTTAGCTGGCCTTGTCGCTTCAGCCAATGACGCCATGGTCACCCTAGCGTATGCAGTAGCTGAGGATGAAGATGCCTTTGTGACTCAAGCCAATACCTTTGCGGCCGCGCGCGGGATGACCAATACGCGCATTGCCAACGCCACTGGGTTGTCCGGCGGTAGCCAGCACTCAACTGCTCACGACGTACGCACCATGTTGGAGCTAGCCTACCGCGATCCAGTCCTGCGCGATTACCTCAGTCGCCCCGGCGGTACCCTCGTTACGCAGGAGGGTTCTATTCGGCGATACACTACCACTAATCGGTTATTAAAAACATATGTGCCAGTAATCGCTGCCAAAACTGGCTACACCAGAGAGGCTAAAGAGAACTTGGCGTTGTTAACTGAAGGCAGTAACGGACAGCGCGTTGGCGCTGTGGTCCTTGGGAGCAACGCGCGATTTCAGGACTCCAAAGTCTTGGTGGAGTGGATCTGGCGCAATTACTCCTGGCCGAGCTAGAGTACCTACTATGCCTGTGGCTTTTTCATGTAGCGATCAGTCGGAAATGGCTATACGCTAGACGCTAGGTATATGACCAGCTTCTTTTCTGACCCCCAGCTCGTCCTCGACGTTATTCGCGTCATCTCCATCTTCACGGTGACCTTTATCGTGGCTTTTGCGCTGACCCCAGTACTGACCCACTATCTGTATAAATATGAGTTTGGTAAAAGTATTCGCGCGACGGGAAAGACCCCCATCTATACCAAGCTGCATGCTAAGAAATCTGGTACGCCAGTAGGTGGCGGCATTATCGTCTGGGGCAGCGTAGCCTTAATGGCTCTTTTGTTTTTCATGCTAGCAGCCTTCGCACCGATAACTCCCTTCGTGCAGCTAAACTTTTTAACTCGCGCCCAGACACTCCTACCGCTCGGTGCCTTAGTGGCTGCTGCCCTGGTGGGACTACTTGATGACTACCTCAATGTGCGCAAGATCGGACCCAGCGGTGGTGGTTTAGGCATCCTACAAAGCCTAGGGCTGTATACGATCGTAGCCGCCTTCGGAGCCTGGTGGTTTTTCTTTAAGCTCGAGTGGAGCGT
This sequence comes from Candidatus Woesearchaeota archaeon, assembly GCA_002687275.1. Taxonomy (GTDB): domain Archaea; phylum Nanobdellota; class Nanobdellia; order Woesearchaeales; family ARS49. The sequence continues at coordinate 2,450 of NYZT01000033.1, read as the reverse complement.
CATCCATGTGCCGGGCGTGGCTGATTTCGAGATCGGCTGGTGGTATGTTCCGCTGTTCATGCTCGTCATCATTGCCACCTCCTTTTCCGTCAATGAAGCAGACGGATTAGATGGCCTGGCTGGTGGCATTCTGCTGTTCTCGTTCGGCGCATATATGGCGCTCGCCTTTGCCCTCGGCAAGGTCGAGTTGGCTATGTTTTGCGCTGCCATTGTCGGCGGACTATTAGCCTTTCTCTGGTTCAATGTATACCCGGCACGCTTCTTCATGGGCGACACCGGCGCAATGAGCCTGGGCACCACGCTGGGCGTTATTGCCATGCTTACTAACTCGGCGCTCGTCCTGCCTATCATAGCTTTTCCGCTCGTATTGGAATCTGGCTCCGTTATCATTCAGGTGCTCTCTAAAAAATTCCGCGGGGGCAAGAAGGTATTTTTGTCGGCACCCATTCACCATCACTTCGAAGCCATGGGCTGGCCGGAAACAAAAGTGACCATGCGGTTTTGGATCGTGTCAGCTGTCTTCGCTGGCATCGGTCTCGTGATCGGATTGCTGGGCTTAGGAACATAGCACGAGGTGGCGCGCGCTTTGTCACGCGCTACCAACAATTTATTGTTGCCCTTATATGATGTAATGTCGTCTTATGATGTTGTCATTTCTTAAGCGCTTATTGCGTCCCCGTAGACGTATGCGGTACTTCAATGGACAACGAGTAACGGTGGCAGGCCTCGGCATACATGGAGGAGCCGTTGGTAACATCCGTTGGCTCCACGAACAGGGAGCAATCCTCACCGTGACTGATATTAAATCGGCCGAAGAGCTAGCCGCATCTGTGGAGGAGTTGGCCGACCTCAAAGACATTACCTGGGTGCTTGGCGAACACCGCTTGGCCGACTTTACCGATACGGACATGGTGGTGCGCAATCCAGCGCTGCGTCGAGACAACGAGTTCTTGAATGCGGCGCGGGCTGCTCATGTGCCCATTGAGATGGATAGCAGTCTGTTCTTCCGCTACTCACCTACGAAACACGTTATCGGTGTGACCGGCTCCAAAGGGAAGACAACCACCACGCACGCTATTGCCACCTTGATGAACCTACGCTTTGCCCACGTCGAGACGATCGGCGTCGAAGGTTCTTCGCCGTTAGCGGCCTTGCCTCGTTTAACCGCTGACGACTTAGCTGTCTTCGAATTATCCAGCTGGCGACTCGAGGCACTCGATGAACATAAGATCAGTCCACCCGTCGCCGTCATGGTCTCGCTCTACCGCGACCACTTGAACACGTACGACTCTTTTGATGCATATGCGGAAACGAAGAAGAGTATCGTTAAGCACCAAGTGGTGCATGACATGGCGCTACTGAATTACGACGACCCCAGTGTACGCGCTTGGAACGATGGGCCCCTGATACAGGCTCGTGTCGCTTGGTACACCCTCGGACACAAGTTGCCCGGTGACGGTGTCTACGTCGAGCGCGGTACGATTGTTTGTAAGCAAGGGCACCATAGTGGCTCAGTATTCGCGCTATCAGCACTACCCACCCAAAGCGAGCACGAGCAACGCAACCTGTTGCCTGCGATATACTTAGCCTGGCTGCACAAAGTTCGGCCCGAGGACATGCTGCGACAATTAACCAACCTGCCTCGCTTATCGCATCGCTTGGAACCGATAGGGGACGCCAGGGAAGTAACCTACATCAATGATTCTGCGGCGACCATTCCCGAAGCCACTATCGCTGCGCTCAATTCGTTTAAGAACCGACCGATCGTATTGATTCTTGGTGGCAGTGATAAGGAGCTTGAGTTTACAAATCTGGCGCAGGCCGTGGCCAAGGCGAATATACGAGCGCTGGTGTTCTTACCAGGTAACGCTACCGAGTACCAACTGGACCACATTAAGTCAGCGTATGGGTCACCGCCGCCGATTCACCACGTCACCAGCATGGACGAGGCAGTCGCGAAAGCAAGTACGGAAGCGCAAGCAGGCGATATAGTGCTCTTGTCGCCTGGCGCAACCAGTTTCGGCCTATTTGCTCACGAGTTCGACCGCGGTGATCAATTTAAACGAGCCGTAGCCCAACTGAGTGTCCCAGTCGCTTAGCTAGCGCTCTTGACAGAAGTACGCGCTCTAAGTATAGTGTCTGCACTGTGAAGCGCGCTATCTGTGCACTGGAAAGCCCTTTTAACCCCAGAGAGAATTGATAGGAGTATCAGAATGAAGTTTAAAACAGAGGCTGGACGCCTACGCCTGCGCCGTTTATCTTTCTTCGGACTCTACGCTGGCGCGTTGATGTCAGGGCTGGGTATTGTTCTGTTGATTGTGGCGTTGAACATGGACACTGGATCGCATCATCGTGCTATCTGGCATACGCCCGCGTCCTCGCTGAAATAGACCTCACTGCCTGCCTCTGCGAACACAAACAACCGTCGGATGGAATTCGACGGTTTTTTT
>NYZT01000032.1 GCA_002687275.1 Candidatus Woesearchaeota archaeon | reverse complement strand
CATACCAGCCCGTGACAGACACCAAGTTACCTATCACGTTGGTGGAAAGACTGTCAAAAATGCTGCTGTGTGGGTTGTGGACGATATCCCTGCTCACCAAGGGTTCATCGCTGTACTCAAGATAGCCGTGGAGCTCGTGCTCTGCAGCCTTCTCAAACGCTTTGTTGATGGCCTCGGCAGTAGCCTTCTTTTTGACCGTACAGGTCAAGTTTACAATGCTGCCATCAGGGGTGGGAACACGCCAGGCAACACCATCCAGCTTTCCGTTCAGGTGAGGCATGACCTTGCCAACGGCTTTTGCAGCCCCGGTACTCGTAGGGATGATAGAGACAGCAGCGCTTCTTGCCCGCCTAAGATCTTTGTGGGGTCCGTCCACCAGTTTCTGGTCAGAGGTGTACGAATGTCCGGTGATCATGAATCCTTTTTCGACCTTGAAATGGTCGTCCAACACTTTTACCAAGGGCGCGAGCGCGTTGGTCGTGCAGCTCGCGTTGCTTACCACATGATGCTTCTTAGGATTGTACCCTTCATCGTTAACACCCAGCACGACGGTGAAGTCTGCGTCGTCCATGGGTGCAGAGACAACGACTTTCTTTGCGCCTGCCTTGACGTGCTTGCTCGCTTCCTTCTTGTCGCGGAAAAAGCCAGTGCTCTCAACAACAACATCCACCTTGAGCTGCTTCCACGGAAGCTTTGCAGGGTCGGTTTGCGATAGCACCTGGATTTCTTTACCATTAATCACCAAGGCATCCTTGGTGGCCTCTACCGTGCCAGGAAACCTGCCAAACACGCTGTCCCACTTGAACAGGTGCGCCAGTGTTTCGGTATCAGTAAGATCGTTAACAGCCACCCATTGGATGTTCTCGTTGTTAATCCCTGCCTGGAGGACGAGCCTGCCAATCCTGCCAAATCCGTTGATGGCTACACGCATGGACCCAATCGACACTGCCACCTATTTAAGCATTATGCATTAGTACGGTCCTTGATAGTCAACTGCAGGCGTGAAGAAGCAGTCAAGCACGTCTGCCTGTTCGATAACTCCTCCAGATTTGCGCAGCAGGCGGAACATGCCATGATGAGGCTCTGTAAGGCCGTCATCAGCTTCGTACTGTTGAGGCGCGATAAGCAAACCACCTTCGCGAAGGCTTTGCTCTGCAATACGTTGGAGGTCCACGTCGTGAGGTATGGTGAAGGCGAACGAGATAAAGTCAAAAGGTCCTCTTTCACGGAAATAAAACAACGAGTCTGTGTCAAAGACCTCGGTTCTGTCCTTTATATCTTCTAGTTCCACCTCGTCCTGGTCCAGCAACCACCACATGTAATCTCTCAGTTTTTCCTTGATCTCCGTGCCCATCATCCTCGCTCCTGGATGGAGTCTTGAGTACAAGGTTGACTGGTAGCCCGTGCCCATGCCAAATTCGAATGAGGACTCCACACCTTCCACAAGCGTGGAAGCTGCTGCGTAGAACAACACTAGCGCAGGACTGGGTGTTGGTTGTGACTCTCCTAGGAGCGCCGGAAGCATGACGTACGGGTTCTCTCTCACGCGAATCTCCAACGCATTAAGTTCGTCGCAATACTCCTGACTGATTTCCCAACGGTCAGATCTTAGAATGTCTGCCTCTACATCAGTGAGATCATGGGGCTGCGATTCGAGGTCAAAGGCTTGGAAAAGTCCTGCTTGTATGAACTCCGTGGTTGGAGGAACCCCTCTCCCGTTGCTTAGCGCAACGAGGTAGGATGACGGGCTCTTTACCGGAACAAACCACCCGCGGTCTACAGAACCAAACGCGTCCCAAAACGGGTGATCCTGATCGTTGCCCAGCTCTCGAAGTTTTGCCAGCATGTCGTTCTCTAGAGGATTATTACTTTTTTCGTAATGCGCGCTCGCCATCAATGTTTCAATACCCAGCAAAGAACTACCGAGTTCTATAGTTAATGCTTCGTGTGAGTCGCGTATTTTAATCTCTTCCCCCTTCTCTATTCGGGCTATGTAGAGCTCCTCGTTCATTGCGGATATCCACGATGCAAGTAAGAAACGTGTGTCGGATACCGCGACAGTCATACGCTTGTGAAGGATTGAAAGTTTATAAAAATTTGTGTGTTCAAAGCAATCGTAGCTCACCAGTAACCTTGTCTATCTTTTCTTCCTTGTCAGGGCCGATGCCAACGCAGGTCGTGGTTCCCGGGTTGAGCTCTGTCCTGCCGGCATCGGTGATGAGCGCAACGACGAGGCCTGCGTCTTCTGCCTTGTTCTTGAAATCAATAAGCTCTTTCTGGTCAGCAACACCCAACACGGTCTTTTTCATTCCCTCAGCACGCCACTTTTTCACGTAGTCCTTCTCAGACTTGAGTAGGGTTTCTACAGAGGCATGGCTTACCTGTGCCGCTAGTTTCCCTTTAGAAAGTTTTAGGTCTTTTCTGACAAGAATGACCTGTTTCATCGGGCTACGTCATCAAAGATTTCTGCCTTGTCAATGGCTTTTGCGGCTTGGTCCACCGTGCCTGCAATGCGTTCGGCACTCTTACCCTCGCCCTGGCTTTGCTGGATGATCTCTTGGGCACGCTCCATCGCCTCGTCAAAATTAGCAGCAAGTCGTAATCTTTGCAAGTTCTTGGCTAGCTCTTCAACCGGGTCCTCAACATCCATGGGGCGAAGGAAAGAGTTGGTGTTCTTAAAACTTTGTGTTTAGAGGAGAAGCAAGGTCATGATCACGACCCAGAAGACCATGAAGAAATGGTAGAAAGCAGGCGTTCTTTCCTCGTGCACCTCTGCAACGTAGACACCCAACAATCCTATGCCTATCGCCAGGTTGGTTGGCAAGCCATAGGCCCACACCACGAAAGCGGCCGCCACGAGATAGCAAAGGCTTATGAGCTTTGTGACATTAACACCCAAGACGTTGGGTAGCGTTTTGATCTTGAACTTCCTGTCTCCTGTTAGGTCACGCACGTCCCACATGGCCTCTACAGCGAGCACGCCTAAGAACACGACACCGAAGGTTGCGAGATGGGCGGTTGCCATCCCCGCCTCGATCGCCCCCACCAAGACTAAGGGTACGGCCCAGATGACTGCTGCAGCCAGGTTCTTAACAAACAGCACTTCCTTGAGTCGGAAGCCGAGGAAGGCTTGGCTGTACCACAGGCCAATGCCTCCTATGACGATGTAGATGAGTAGTGCGGGGACGTTAGATCGCAGCCAAAGAAGAGGGAGTAGGAAGTATAATGCTGAAGAATAGTACAGCAAGGGCAGGGCCGCCCTTGCGATAGCGGTTTGGTTTGCCGCGTCCTCGTGGACGTCGGTAGCCTTGTTGAACACGTAGATGGCCAGGTTCAGCAGCGTGAACGCAGCCGCCATCCACCACAGATCACCACCTTTGTAGGTCGTTCTGTTGAGCACTAAGAAAAACGCCAAAAAGCACAGCGCGACGTGTGCTCGGTACTTTATGAGTGCGGAAAGCATTCTCTAAGGGAACACCACTTGCTTTTAAACGTTACTGTGGGTTTCGGAGTTAGCGAGAATATCCCTGCCAAACTCTTCGGCAGCAGTTTCTCTTGCCTCCCTACCCTTGTCTCGACATTGGACAAATGTCTTGCTTAAGGATGAGGCAACACCTAGGAAGCTAGGAATCATCTGCGGGACGGTTAGTCTTGTAGTCTCTTCATACTGCACACATTGCCTGTCCCGTGGATCTGAAAAGGTCAGATAGCCCATGGGTGACTCCCAGGTTAGCATGACTTCCTGAACGGGTTCTTCCTTTCCCCAACGTAGGTGCATATTTTGTTTGTGAGCGTATTGTCTTGCTGCTTGGAGTTGCAGCTCTGTGCGCGTGTCGTCCGTTTCCCATCCTGGCGCGGAGCACAATTTTGCTTGAAGTCTTCTACCCACTATCAAAAATTCTTCGTAGCCAGCAGCCTTGTTCAATCCCATGGATAATCGTACGTTATATCTGCCATCTCCCTCACCAAACGTAGAAGCGCCTCGCCAAGTGACAGTGCCTTCCAGGGCCTCTTCTACATTAGGCCCGTGGATTCCTGGCTTGGTTGCCCTGCGCACCCTGTCCAGGTAGATAGCGTCACCAAAAAGGTCGCTTGCTGCAGCACCCTCCTGCATGCCCGGGTGTCCACGTAACGAGTGGTCAGGCTCAAGGTTGACCGCAGTCCAACGCATGGCTTTTGCTATGTCCTCAAGAGGAACAGACACATATTCCCCATCCTTTTTAGCCGGAAAGTATAGTGCTCCGTTCTGCTTTGCCCACTCTTCAGCCACTGAATGCCAAGGAGCATGACTATCGTAATTATGAAGCACCAAACCCTGGGGAGTGATGACGAGGGCGTCATCCTGGGTTAGCAAATCGCCGAAAACGGCTCCAGGCGTAGAAAGGTTGGTTGGATTTATCACCGCCCCGACGTCTACGGACAGATCTACATCAACAGTATCCCGTTTATCGGCCGCCATGGTCGTAACATCATCGCCCATGACCTGTCCAGGCGCGTGCTAGTATAAAACAATGATTGTTGTGGAAAATATGTTTTTTATAAACTCAGTTCTTCACGCCTTGCTTGATGCGCAATCCGATAGCGAGAGAAAATACGATCAAGAACACGAGTAGGGGGATGGCGTAGACGCTCAGCCTCCACCACGTGAAGATCGGGATGAGCATGTTGTGGCCAAAAGGAGTTATGACTAGTTCGAGCAGCACCATGACGGCGGCAGCATGCATGCTTGTGGAGAACACAACACCAAACGGCTGGCGTAAGTGAGTAAGGTCCAGGATCTCCCACGCGAGCAGGGCGAGAATTACGGCGACAACGACGTACTTCACCCAGAACACGATGCCTGCTGCCACCGCAACGCCTAGAAGAATTATGATCGCTAGCGGTGCGAAGACCTCGCCAACAGCTACGGCATTTGCTTTCAGGTCCATGAGCTCGTCAATGCTCACGCTCTTGTCCAGCACGAACACGTCCTCCCCAGTAATACGAATCTCTTCCACGCCTGGCTTGCGCTCGTTTTGTAGGTCCACCACCAACCACGGTCCTTTGCTCGGCAGCAGTATGGGTTCGGCGAGCTCGAACTCGCCGTCGACGGTTGCCACAGAGAACTGTTTGAGTTTGGTGGCTGCCTGGTCTGCAAACGTGAGCGTTTGGGGCAGCAACAACAAGAACATGAGCACTACTGCGAGGATCACTGTTTTGCTCAGGAACCAAAAGCTGTGCCAGGGCTTGTTGAACGTGTAGTGGGCAAAGTTGAAGCTTTGCTTGAGATCCTTAAAGTATCCCATAACAAAATCGCAGGCGTTGGATTATTTAAGATTAGCGATAAAAATAACGTCCTGGTCTGCATCTACCTCTTTCACGCCAGGAAAGACAGCCTTAACTATTGATGCAATGCTGCCAAAATGCTTTGCTTTTTTGAGCAAGCTAATGGCTACTTTTTTCTTTGCCACACGCTTTATCTCCACCAGGGCCTTGTTTGGCTGGAAGTGATGGATGGCGGTCAAGCACACCACTGCGTCGAAGCTCTTATCTTTGAAGGGTAACTTTTCTGCTCTTCCGTGCACGACAGGGAATTTGGATTGCTTGATCATGCTTAGAGAAGGATCAATACCTGTTTTCTTTCCTCGTAGCTGTTCGGTAGCCACACCAGTACCACAACCGACGTCTAGCACGGTCTCTTCTGGCAGCAAGCTGAGCAGGTCTTGGACTCGCTTAGCCTTCTTCTTTTGCTCTTCGCCGTACAGCTCGTTGTAGCCACGAGCGATACCATCGTAGTACTCCATGCAGTCCTAGATTCGGAGGTAGTATAAAAATGCATACCATATAATCTTAAATACTACTTTAACATCCGGCATCCCATGCTTAAAGAGCCAGACAGCATGGATGGGTTGGCGTACTTCACACGACAGAATATCGGGGAGGGCAAGGCTGTTGCCTGGGTGAAGAAAGGACCGTGCCCAAAATGCAAGACATTGATGGGCAAGCCAGTAGAAAAAGGAAAGGTCAAGATCCGCGCAAAAGAGTATCAATGCCCAAAATGTGAGTACATAGAACCCAAAGACGAGCATGCCGCTCGCTTGGACGCAGAGATAAAGTACACCTGTCCTGGCTGCAAAAAGGAAGGCGAGCACACCATGCCTTTCAAGAGAAAAAAGATCAAGGTTAAGAGCAAGACCGAAGACAAAGAAATCACTGTTGACGCGCTAGTGTTCAACTGCGACAAGTGTGAAGAAAAAATTATTGTTCCGAAGAAGATGAAGGGGTAGGCACCGTTCGCTTCTCAAAAGGTGCATTCTCGCTCATCACCACCGCTGCCTCATACAAGCACTGTTGCATGTTCGAGGCAGGAATCACGATGACTCGTTTTTTCTTAAAACTGTCAAAGTAGTCAACCATGCCCACCACGCCTTCTCCACCAATAACCACCCCTCCTTTGAAGGTGTCATTGCGGCGTAGCCTCGTCTTGCGCGCCTTGACAGCGCCACCCCCCATAGTTACCTCCACGCCACCACGGGCCATGCGCGTGGCCTCTTCTCGGACGGTGAAATCCGTATAATCCGTCACGATCTCGTTCACGCGCACGCGATCCCCCTTTTTGGGTTCTTGCCAGTGAAACGCATACGGCGCGGATGGGCGATCCGTGTATGCTTTGAAGATAGTCAGTCCTAGTCCAGGACAGTTAAAACTAACCGTAGGGTCTAGAGCGTACCAGTCATCCGCCTGGTCCTTCATGCCAAACTCTATCTTAGCGTCAGTAGCCCAGCCCTGGAGGCTACCCCTGGCAACCAACTCCCTGGCATCCTCAGCACCCTCACGCAGAGCCCTCATGATCCTATTTCCTTCTCTGGATGTCGCGATAACAAAACCTCCACTCGTGACTTGCAAGCCAGCAGTTGCAATAACCGCATGGTTAACCTTGCCTCGTATCAACACCACGCAACGATCTGGAGTAGTATAGTCAACGTCGAGATGGTCAGGGATAGAATGCGTTCGTAGCCCCACATGGGCAAGAGCTACCAACTCTTCTAGGTATCTCTCCTCACTCGAGGCTATCATAGAGGGAATAGTGGTGCGAAGTTTTTAAACATTCTGAATCACCACGAAGATTAAGAACATCCTCCTTGTACCCATGCGTATGAACGCCACAGAAACCATACCCTGGGAAAAGATGAAAGCAAAACTTGCGGAGACCGTCGAGGGCAACACTGGAACAAAGGTAAAACTCTCCGAACCTAGCCCACACATTTAAATAACCGTCACTGCTAAACATCTCTATGACCAAGCAAGCATTTTACGTAACCACACCCATCTATTACGTAAATGACAAGCCGCATATTGGTCATGCCTACACCACGATAGCTGCAGACGTTCTTGCCAGATGGCACAAGCTCAAAGGGGAGAAAGTATTCTTTCTCACCGGCACAGACGAGCACGGACAAAAGGTAGAAAAGGCAGCAAAAGCCGCAGGCCAGGACACCAAAGCATTCGTGGACTCGGTTGCTCCATCCTTCCAGCAAGCATGGAAGGATTTGAACATCGAGTACGATCGGTTCATAAGAACAACAGATGCGGACCACAAAGAAACCGTAAAGAAAATAATCGAGCTGTGCGACAAAAACGGAGACATCTACAAAGGCCAGTACGAAGGGCTGTACTGTGTGAGCTGCGAGACCTTCTTCACCGAACTACAAGCACCAGACAACGTGTGCCCGGACTGCGGCAAAGATGTGAGTCCTTTGAAGGAAGACACGTACTACTTCAGATTATCCAAATACCAAGAAAAATTGCTAGAACTGTACGAAAAACAACCAAACTTCATCTCACCGCCACACAGAAAGCAAGAAATCATCAACCGCATCAAAGAAGGACTGAAAGATTTGAGTGTGACAAGAACAAGCTTTGACTGGGGAATACCTTGGCCGCTAGAACACGGCCACGTCACCTATGTCTGGTATGACGCACTAACAAACTATCTTACCGGAATAGGCTATCCCAAGAAAGCCTACACCAAGTACTGGCCAGCAGACGTACATTTGGTGGGCAAAGAAATCATCTGGTTCCACACCGTGATATGGCCAGCCATGTTGATGAGTGCCGGGTTAGAACTGCCAAGACAAGTGTTCGCGCACGGATGGTTAACGGTAAACGGCGAGAAAATGAGCAAGAGTAAAGGAAACTTCATCCCTCCCGCCGACCTCATCAGAAAGTATGGTGTAGACGGAACAAGATACGGATTGTTGCGCGACATACCCTTTGGTCAAGACGGAGATTTTAACGAACCCGCACTCGTAAAAAGAATCCATGCAGAACTAGCAGACAGTCTCGGAAACTTGCTACAAAGAAGTCTTACACTAGTGCACAAGTACTGCGACGGCAACATACCCACCCCCGGAGAGTACGGCAAGCAAGAACAAGCCATAGAGGAAGCTGCAAACCATTTACTCCACCACATGGACGGGCACATAAAAAAGTTAGAGTTCAACAAAGCCCTAGAAACCGCATGGAGCTTTATCGGAGATTGTAACAAGTACGTCAACGACACGCAACCCTGGACGGTCTCAGAACCCAAAAGGTTGAACACGATACTCTACACCCTCATGGAAAGCTTGCGCATCATAGCACACGCCATCTGGCCCTTCATGCCCGGCAGCGCAGAAAACATGCTCCGACAGCTAGGACAACAACGCACAACCGAATTCAAGTTCCAGCACGACACGAAAGGAAAGATTACCGAACCTAAAGTGTTGTTCTCCAAAGACATAACCATAGACGACCCGTTCAGCACGCTCGATCTTAGAGTGGCAAAAATAGTGGACGTCAAGGACCATCCCAACGCGGACAAGCTGTACGTGGTAGAGCTAGATGTAGGAGAGAAACGAACGGTTTGTGCCGGCCTAAGAGAACATTACGACAAGGAAGAGCTGAAAGGAAAGCTCGTCGTCCTCGTATACAACCTCCAGCCAGCAGAACTCCGCGGCGTCCAAAGCCAGGGCATGATGCTCGCAGCCGTCAAAAAAGACGCGGTACGGATCCTGCAACCCAAAGGCAAGCCCGGCGATCTCGTTAGTGTAGAAGGCCTGCCGCGCCACCCAAAACCCATCACGATCAACGAGTTTGCCAAAATAAAAATGCAGACCAGCAAGACAAAGGTATTGTATAAGGACAAAGAGCTCAAGACAGACTCTGGAAGCGTGTTCTCTGAGTTAGATGAGGCAAAAATAAAATAAAAAGGTTAGCCGTGCTTTACGGCGAACTTTCCTGGGCCCGTGCTTGCTAGCAACAGCGTGGCTGCCAAGATAAGCAAGTCTCTTTCCAAACCTGCAGAGACGCCACCTTTTGCCTGGACGCCGATGATCGCAACCGCGATGATGACTGCCAACGCAAGGTTAGCCCATTTGTGGTACAATCCCACCAGCACAAGAATGGCTGCGATGACCTCAACCCAGCCCACGATAGGGCCTAGGAAGCCTGGGAATCCCATGCCCACAAATTTGGACATGGCCATGCTTGGGTTGAACGCTTTCGGAACGCCGTGCCATAAGAACACAAAGGCAACAACCGCTCTTAACACAAAAAACCAAAGGTCTTTATGTTTATCCATGGACGCAGTTTCTACCCCTCCCTATATAATAGTTGTGTTGAAGTATAGCATTCATCACCAAAAAGTATAAATAGGAGATGCTCCCGCACAATAGTAACAAATTCGGGGTTTACTATGAACAAAACAGCAATATTCCTTATGTTGGTCATGACAGCTTGTGTCGTCCAACAAATACCCGCAGGCAACATGACAGCAACGCCTGACGAGACACCTGTTGTTGTCGTGAACGAAACGTCTGAGCAAACACCACCAAAATCAACCGTAGAAGAACAACTAGAAAACATAGAAGTAAAGGCCTTACCCAGCAAAGAGTTCAAAGAAGGAGAGCTCGTACGCTTCCCTAACCTAAAAGCTACCGATCCAGATGGCGACCCCATCACCTACACCTTCTCCAGTCCCTTAAACGAACGCGGAGAATGGCAAACCCAAACAGGAGACAGAGGCAGCTACCTCGTAACCATCACGGCAAGTGACGGGCAAAACGTGGTAGCACAAGACGTTCGCGTCACCGTAGTACCCGAAAACTACGAACCAGAACTACGCCTAGGCGCCTCAACCATCAGCATCAAAGAAGGTGAAGAAGTCATCATCACGGCAACCACCAAAGATAAAGACGGAGATGCTGTCGGCTTAGAAATCCGCGGATGGATGGACTCTCTCAGAAAACAAACAGACTACAACGACGCAGGCACACACTCCGTTGTTGTCATCGCCAACGACGGCAAAGATTCTGTAACTGAAGAGGTAACCATCATCGTTGAGAACGTTAACCGCGCACCAGCCTTAACGCAACCACCAAGCATCACCGTCCTAGAAGGCGAGACCGTGATTGTTGTACCTTCAGCCTCTGACGAAGACGCAGACCAATTATCTTACGAATTTTCCGAACCCCTAGACCAAGATGGAACCTGGGAAACACAAAAGGGCGATTCTGGTGAAAGAACCGCAACCATCACCGTAAGTGATGGAGAATTGATCGACACCAAAACTGTCCGCATCACCGTGGAAGAAGTAAACTTACCGCCCGTCATTACTGTGGAGCACGTGTTCCGCTTTGAAGAAGGCAGCACCGCAGTTATTGATTACACCGCTACCGATCCAGAAGGAGAAGTAACCGAAGTAAGCTTCTCTGGCTGGATGACCGCAAACACCAAGCAACTAGGCTATGGAGATGCAGGAACACATGAAGTCACGCTAACCGCCACAGACGGCAAGAAGACAGCAACCGCCACCGTCAGCGTAGTCGTAGAAGACAAGAACCGCGCGCCCAGCTTCGCCATCGGCAGTTTTGACTGAGCCACTGGACATTTCGGAAGATTTCCGTGACTAAAAAAGCCACTGGACATGGACGCGTAGCGCATATAAAGGTGAAAATCATTCTTAGTATATGAAACGGATAGGCACGGGAAGGTTTGTCTCAGCAAGATTAAAAATTTCTGAGAAGATTAGCTCTAGGGCGTTTGCCCACTATCGAAACAAGCGTCACTTAACTTGGGGCGCTTTAGCTCAAAAATTCGCCGTCTCAGAATACACTGCTCGGGTTGGCTGGGCGGGAGCGCGAACAACCATTCCTCAAAAAGTATGGGAAGAAGTGAGCGATCAAAGAGCATGTAAGCTGCCACTATCACCTTTTTGGGGACAGCGAAAAGGAGGAATGAAATCAGCACAACATGACAAATCTCGAATCCCTGACGTTTTCTCAGAAGATTTTGCAGAATTCTGGGGCGTGCTGCTGGGAGACGGTTGCGTATATAGGAACCAGAACTCTTTTTGCATCACCTGTAGCAGCGTGCAAGACAGACAATACATCCTTCATCATTTGGTTCCGCTGTGCGAGAGGCTATTTGGCCTATCCCCAAAAATATACTTTGCCAAGCACGAAAACTCAATACGTCTCGTTCTCAACAGTCGAAAAATTGCTCGATTTCTGGTGAACCTCGGTTTTCCAGCAGGGGAAAAATGCAATGGCCAGTTAGGCATGCCCGACCACTTCTGGAATAAGGATACTTTACTGACCGCCTGCCTACGAGGACTTTTTGACACGGATGGAGGCGTGTTTCATCATCCACACACCGGCGTAATGCTCGACTTCACAGTTACCCACCCACATTTGTATGCCCAAATTCAAAGGGCACTCACAAAATTGCAGCTCGGCTTCGGTAAGTCGCGAAACAGGTTTCAAGCGTACGGGCGAGAGAAGGCGCAGAAATTCTTTTCCCGTATTGGCAGTAGCAACCCTCGAAACATAGTGCGCTACATGCACTTTCTACAGACAGGAGAAGCCCTCAGTGCTAAGGCGACAGGGATACTTTTAAAAAGGGCTTAGGGATCATAATCTGATCACGGGCCCGTGGTCTAGCGGTTAGTCTTCAACTGGTTTGGAGGCCTGCAAATGACGACACCTTTACACGGTGTATGTCCCCAGTTCGAATCTGGGCGGGCCCATCATGGACGCACTAGCAGACTTCATCAAAAAACATAATGTGCAAGCAGAACTTCTAAACACAGACCATGAAGTGAAAACAGTACAACAAAGCGCTGACAGAGGCATTGACCCTGCCACCATCATCAAAAGCCTACTCTTTATAGGAGAAAAGCCCGTGCTTGTCCTCGTTCGCGGGGATTGCCGAGCTGACGAAGCAAAACTTGCCTCACACTACCCCAACATCCACTTTGCCAACGCTAACGAAGTCAGAAAAACAACCGATTACGGTCCAGGAGACGTACCCCCCTTGCTAGAAGGAGCGTAT
>NYZT01000031.1 GCA_002687275.1 Candidatus Woesearchaeota archaeon | reverse complement strand
GGTTAAGGATGGGTTGTAGGTCAAGAGTTGTTAGACTGTCTCCGAACACCACAACAAAGGGTTCGTCCTGTTCGTCTAGCTTGAACTCTTTTAGGATGCTTGCCGTGCCCATCTTGCCGGGTTGCCTGTACCAGTTAACCTTTACGCCGTATTTTGTGCCATCGCCAACCTCGTTCTCGACCATCTCTGCCAGATGGTACGTGTTGATGTAGAACTCAGTAATGCCGTGATTTTTGAAGTAGTCAAACCAGCGATGGATCATGCTCTTGCCGTTCAACTTGAGCAATGGTTTGGGTATCTGCTCCCCAACAAGGCCCATTCTGCTCCCTTCTCCTGCACAAAGAATGACTGCTTTCACGACGATCCTATGTCAACACTATTTATAAAACTGCGGGATAAGCTTATAATGTGAGATTTGCTAGGTGTTCTATGCATTTGCTAGCGGATCTTTGTGAGACGGTTCCTATCATCTTGGCGAAGGCAGCGGAAATTCATATTTCCCCTCCTGAGGAAGCTCGTCTGTTGCCCAAGGGGAGTAAAGATTACACTCATACCGTAGACCTTTTGGTTCAGGCTTATTTACAAGAGCACCTCCTGGCGTTGATTCCGGGTAGTAGTTTCCTTGGCGAAGAGGGAGAAATGGTGGAGGGTCCTAAGACACGATACGAGTGGGTCGTAGATCCTACAGATGGAACGGCGGTGTACGCGCTTGGAGGGGAGATGTACTCTATTTCTGTAGCTTTACGAGATCATGTCTCACGTAAGACTATTTTTGGTTGTGTGTACCAGCCTGCAAACGGTCGATATTTTGTTAGAGGTGACGAGGTCCAAGAATTCAAGAAATCATTTTGGAGTCCGCAAATGCATGATTATGTAGTGGGTATTCCGAGACCTTCTCGTAGTCCTTGCCCTGGAGAGTGGCTTATTTGTGCATTTGGCACGTCTTTCCATATCGATAAGACGCCTGCCTTGCAAAGACAGATTGACAATATTTTTGCGCCTCAAAAAATCGAAGGGTTTGATAGGTCTTACGCTCCCCAGTTGGTGAGGCCTTGCTCTGGCTCGTCTGCATTGTTTTTGAGCCAGATCGCTAATGGAGAGAGACATGGTGCGGTTCTTGGATTCCAGAAGGCCTGGGACATGAGTGCAGGTTTGCTTATCGCGCGAGACGTGGGCTGTCCCGTGTATGTTAGCAAGAACCTGGATGTTTTGCTTGGGGATGATGAAGTGGAAGGCACGCTCCTGAAGTGTGGTAAGGAAGATATGATCCACGCCTGTGCGTTTGCAAACGCGGATGTAGAATCTTACGTCCGAAAGCGCATGGCTGCCTAAAAAGTCTCACCGACGTGATACACTTTTGTGCCTTCTGTTTCGAACTTGATGGGTAGTTCTTTAAGACTTTTTTCGCGCATGGCCTGGCGGACGCTGTTTTGGTGGGCGACTGGCACGTGGAGGAGTAAGAATCCTCCGCCGCCTGCGCCGGCTATCTTTCCACCGGTTGCTCCTGCCGTCTTGGCCGTGTTGTATAAGTTGTCGATGTCCTTGTCAGAGATGCCTGAGGCTAGTGTTTTTTTCAACAGCCAGCCTTCGTGTAGGAGGCTGCCAAAGGAGTCTATGTCGCCGTTTCTTAGGTGCTGTTCGCCTTTTACTACTTGGGATTTCATCTCGTCAAGGGCGGCGAGGTTCACGCCTATCTTTTGTTTTTGTTCTGTTAGCACTGAGCTTGCTTGTCTTCCTCGGCTGGTGTAGAATGCTAGCAATTGTGATTCCAACATCCGCAGATTTTCTGTGGTTGTTTTTACGGGTGCTACGGTTGCGCCTTCTTTGTTGAACTCGATGGTGTTTGTTCCACCAAAAGCACAGGCAAACTGGTCTTGCCAGCCTATTGGCTCGCCAAGTTTGTTTATCTCAAGATCACAGGCCATCCGTGCAAGGTCGTACTTGCTTAGGAGATTGCCGTGCTTGGCAAACCATAGGGCGTTTAAGCTGCCAACAAGGAAAGCAGAGCTCGCCCCTAACCCTGTGCCAGACGAGGGAACGTCGCTTTGGAGGAATATTTCTACCGGGAAGTTGATGTCTATTAGTTTCATGCACTCTCTTAACCGTTCATTTTCGATCTCGTCAACATTCTCTACGGTTTCTTTCTTCATGTAGTTCAGTATGGTCTTGTCGTAGAACTTTTCTTTGCGTACAGAGACGTAGGCAAAGTGAGAGATGGCCGTGCTTAGTACTTTTCCGCCGTGCTCTTCGAAGTAGCCGGGGAAGTCTGTGGCTCCTCCAAAGAAGCTTAACCGCAATGGCGTCCGTGAGACAATCACGACGCTGGAAGTGAGGAAATCCTTATAAAGCCCACCGAACAGACATCCTTGTGAAACTCACCCTCTCTAAGAAGCGAGTGCATATTATCGTCGCAGTTTTACTGTTTCTATGCATGATAGGAACGCGGGTGTACGATCTTAACGGGGCGGGAGGAATGTTTGACGAGCATAACTACTTACGATTAGCCGTGAACACATACGAGGGTGTAACAAAGCAGGATTGGAGCTATGATCGCTGGGTGATGTTCAAAGAGCACCCTGCGGTGGGCAAGTATGTGCATGCTTTGTTTTTTGCTCCGTTTATTTCAGAAATGAGCGAGCATGAGAGAAGGATAACCATAGCTGGGGGTATGAGGCCCTATCGCGTTTCAGGGGAGGTCTATAATCAGGGTAGGTATAGCAGTGTGCTGCTTGCAGGACTTACAGTGGTTTTTGTGTATCTTTTTTGTGTGTATTTTTTCAGTCAATCTACCGGAATATTGGCGAGTTTGATACTGATCTTACTCCCTAACTTCGTTCAATTTCACAAGACAGTTAGCTTGGACGCGCCTACCAGTTTCTTTTTTACTGCTGGAGCGGTGTTGTTCGCGTTTGCCATAAAGCACGACACCAAAAAATGGTGGGTTTGGTTGGGTATCGTGTCTGGGTTGGCGCTGGCCACCAAATTCAATCTTGGCTTGTTGTTCGTATTCTACCTAATACTCTACTTGCTAGTGTGGAAGGGTCCTGCGATGGTAAAAGAGAAAAAGCTCAAGTGGCATTGGGGGTTGTTTTCCGTTCCTTTCATCGCGCTTCTCGTGTTGTACCTTACGTGGCCGTTTTTGTGGCCTGCTCCGATCGATCGTATGATGTTTAGTGTTGGCCACTGGGAGGGCGGGCCAGGAATCGAGCCTTGGTTTGGGACCATGGAAGAGCAGGGACCAAAACTTCATTACTTCCTCGTGTACTTTTTGTTCTCTACTCCCTTGTTGATCTTGCTCTTGTGGCTAGCGTCTTTGCATCGCGTGTGGAAAAAAAGAACTTTCTGGTATTATTTCGTGTTATTATGGTTCCTAACGCCATTCTTATGGAGTTTTATGGGCCAAAAGACTGATGGCATGCGCTACCTGACGATGATCTACCCGCCGCTGGCTATTTTGGCAGCCCTGGGGCTAAGACATGTTTGCAAGATTCCCAAGCGAGTGTTGTATGGGGGTGCGGTGTTGTTGGTTTACCTTCTCGCGTTGAACGTGTGGATGCACCCCTACCAGCTTGATTATTACAACATCCTAGTCGGAGGACCTCGTGGCGTCCAAGAAGGAAACAAGCTAGAGTTTGGCTGGTTTGGTGAGGGAAAGAAAGAAGCAGTAGAGTGGATTAACGAGCATGCTCCGCCTAACGTGAACGTGGGAGCAAAATGGGATCCTCAACACGACTTTGGAGGGTGGAGGCAAGATATAACTGCGTTTGATCTTGTTGGGGTACCTTTTGAGGGAGACCCTACCTTTGTCATGATGAACCACCGCTACAAACAGTACGTGGAGGCCAATGACAAGCAACTGATTGATCTGAGAAGCTATCGCTTAGTGTATTCTATAAAGGCGGGTAATGGGGATATTGGCTGGATCTACCAAAAGGTTTAGAGATTTGCAACTATCTGGTCCATTATGCTAACGTTCTGGACGATTTCTTCGGTGGTGACTAAAGGCTGGCCGCCTCCCATCGCCTCGACAAAGCGTTTGATTGACTCGGTTAGTGGGTCTTTGATGGGGAAGTTTTGTCCTTTGCACACCAGGCTTTGCTCGTAGTTCTCACCTAACTCTCTGACGTACTCGTCATCGTTAAATGTTATCTTGAATGCTCTAGGTCTTTCTTCCTTTCCCACGAGCTCGAACTTGACTTTGCACGGTCCTCCTGGATAGGCCCAGTCAAAAGCGATGGTGGTGAGTTGGCCTACCTCTACGGTGAGGTTTTCGACCTTTCCAGATGGCAAGAGCTTGAGCAGCAAACTGTTCATGTGAGGTACTGCCTCGATTATGTGTGTCCTGGCGTCTCTGCCACACGGCTCCATGTACATTGAGAATGCTTTCAAAGGTGAGGGTACTGGGAGTTGGGGTAGTATGCTTGGCCACTGGGTGTTGACTGCTAGGACCTTTCCTTTCTTTTTTGCTAGGTCTACTAGCGCTTGTGCTCTTGGCGCGTTGACGTCCCCGTCAAACACGAAAGGTTTTTCGCACATCACGTGTAGGCCAGCCTCTAGGCACTTTTCTACCATGGTTGAGTGTTGTTCTGGTGGCGTGCAAACACTAACTCCGTTGAGATCTTGCTGTAACAACGTGGGAAGGTGATGGAATGGTTTAGCATTAACATTGAACTCTTTCAGGTTTTCGGCTGTTGCCTCTGCTGTTTGCGGCGAGCTGCCAAGTATTGCAACAACATCACAACCATTCGCTTGCAAGTCTCTAGCGTGAAACTTACCTATGCCTGAGGCGCCGAGTACTGCTACGTTATTCGAGGCTGCCATCGATTAGTCTCCCAGAGTTTATCTCTCGTTGGGTGTTATTTCTTCTCTGCAGGGCCTTCACGGTCTCTGTGAACTCTCCTTCTTCCAAGACGTTCATAAGACACATGGCTCCGTCAGAGTTCATGTCTTTTCGCACGCCAAAATGCTCGATGACAAAATCGCTCATCGCGTCTGGTTTGACATATTCTATTCTTCCTTTGAACTTGATGTTTCTTTTTATGGCATCTACCTCAACGACATAACCAATCATGCCTGAATAGTCGGGCTTGCCTGCTGCGTGCACGCTTACGATTCCTACTTTTTTTACTCGCTCGCGGTCGATGCCCAGAACATCTTTTAGGCGTCTATACAGGGCGGCCTCAAAGTCGGGCTTGCCGTCCTTGATGTCTGCAACGCCTGCACATGAGGGACTCCAAAGGTTGCTTGCGTGGCTTGTCCCTTCTCGGAACGTTGACACGATGTCCCCAGTCCTCAATTGCACTGCGGCACCTATGGAGGCGATGCGCATGTCTCTGTACGCGTTGGCAGTCATAGCGTTTGTGCCGACCACGGCTGAATATGCTTCGTAGTCGGTTGTTTGGTAATGCATGCCTGACGGGCTTGCGGTAACAAGATTGGCGCGGCCTTGTGGCTCGCTGAACATTTCTGGGCGGCCTTCAGTCATGGTTTCCCAATGGCGGGACATGGCTTCGGTATCTCTTTCCGTTCGGCCATCGCGAAAGTCTCCTTTGACCATGCGCACTCGCGAGTCTAGCCATGAGGGGTCTACTGGTTCTTTGTGCCTTACAATGACTTCTATATCTGCTCTCATACTATTTTCACCTCTGGGCTGGGAACGACAAACTGGACGCCTTGTTGGCGGAGTGGTTCGTTGTTCTTGACGATCTCGTCAGCAAAGTTCCATGCTAGTATCATCATGTAATCTGGTGGCGCCTGGGCGGCTGCCTCCTTGCTTTTTATGGGGATGCGTACGCCAGGAACTATCTTGTCGTGTTTTAATGGATTGTCTTCCACGATGTAGTCGATGTCTTCCCCAGTAATACCATAAAAGTTTAGCGCGGTTGTTGCCTTGGCTGGCGCGCCATAGCCAACGATGCTCTTGCCTTGCTGTTTGGCTTGTTGGACAAACGTGCGTATGTTTTCTCGGATGGCCTCGATCTTCTTGCCAAAGGCTGCGTAGGTTGCGAACTGGTCAAGACCGGCGATCTTTTCTTTTTCGATGAATTCCTTCACAGAGGGGTGTTCTGGTCGTGTGCCTCCTGACTTTTGGACAAACACTCGGATGGACCCACCGTGGGTCTCAACGTGCTCTGCTTTGAAAACTCCCATGTCTTGTCTGGCAAAAAAGTCTTTCAGGCTCATCACGCTGAAATAGCTCAGATGCTCGTGGTAGATGTTGTCAAACGTAAGGTCTGTGATTGTGTCTAGGACGTACTGTACTTCGATGACGAAGACGCCGTCTGGCTTGAGCATGTTCTTGACGTTTTTTGCAACCTCTTGTATGTTGCCAATGTGCGCAAACACGTTGTTAGCGGTTACTAGGTCTGCTCTGCCTTTGAGCTGGACGATGCTGTTAACGATGTCTTCGCTGAAATACCCGCAGAAGGTCTCGACGCCGTCCTTTCTTGCTATCTCGCATAGGTTTTCTGCTGGCTCCACGCCCACCACTTTGGTGTTGAAATTCTTTAGGAGTAGACCATCATTGCTGCCGATGTCTACCACCAGGGAGTGCTCGTCTAGATTGAACTCTTCTGTTAGGTGGTGTGCCATGGTTGCAAAATGATCTCTAAAGGTTTGGGTCGTGCTCGTGACGTACAGATAGTTGGTGAACATTTCTTCTGGTGGCACGACGTAGCTGAGCTGGCAGAGATGACATTTTGGACAGTACACCATGTCTAGAGGGAACACTGGCTCTTTCTTGTCTAAATCTCCGTGTACGAGTAGGTTGTTTGCTAGAGGACTCTCGCCAAGGGAGAGCACTAGTTGCAGGTCGTCGTTGTTGCAAATCCTGCACTTTTCGTGGTTTCCTGTGGTGGCTTGTTTTTTTAGTGTCTCGTCTGCCCACGCAACAAAGCGTGTCAACCCTTTTACTAAGTTAACTTTTGGCACGTAGCCTATGACGCTTCTGATCTTGGTCAGGTCGGGGCATCTCCTAGAAACGTCTGCTTTGGAGTAGGCTTCGTTTGGCCCTACCACGTTGTGGATGCTGACGTCTTGGTGTTGGACTAGGCCTGCAACGATCTCTGCGAGGTGCCGCATCTCTATTTCTTGCTCATCGCTGCCAATGTTGAAAACCTCGCCATGTTGGTTTGAGAGTAATACTTGGAAGAAGCCGGTGATGGCGTCTGTAACATAACACCACGTTCGGGTGTTCCTTCCATCGCCGTAGACCGGAATTTTTTCTCCTTTCAGGGCAGCCACCACAAAGTTGATGGCTCCTCGACCATCATCTAGGCGCATTCCTGGTCCGTAGATGTTGAAAGGTCGGACGATGTTCACAGGGGTGTTGAACTGATCATAATACGTCATGCATAGGGTCTCTCCAATTCTTTTTGGTTCGTCGTAGGCTGCTCGTGGTCCTATGCAGGAAACGTTGCCAAAATACGTTTCTGGTGTTGGTATAAATTTTGGATCGGGATTTCCGTACACTTCTGAGGTGGAGAAGAACAACATACTCTTGACTTTTTTATCTCGAGCTATTTCTAAAAGGTTTCGTGTGCCTATGAAACCGACGTCGATGGTTTCGATGGGGTATTTGCTGTACATCAGGGGTGCTGCAATGCTTGCCGCGTGCATGATGTAGTCGATCTCTCCTTCAATGGTGAAGGGCTTGCTGATGTCTTGTTCTAGGACTTGGGTTGTCTCGTCTTCCTCAAGCACGCCTCGCAACCCTGTGATGAAGTTGTCAAGGATGACGATCTTGCAGGGCTTGTCTAGCACGTGCTTGTTCAAGTGTTGTAGCGTTCTTACTAGGTATTTTCCTAGGAATCCTGCGCCTCCAGTAACGAGTATGGTTTGGTCGGATAGCTGTCGCGCAGTGGTGCCTAGTCCGTCAACAATGCGCTTGACATCTTCCAGGATTATGTTATCCGTCATATTGATCTAGATAGCTTTGTACTTCTTCTGGTTTCACGACAGTTATGGGTTTGGTGTGCTCGCCATAATTTTCGTGTTTTCTTTCTCCGGCAACCAGGTTGAGGAAGGTGGTGTCTTCAACAAACACCATTGCGTGCGCCCAGTTTGGTGGCATGATTTCTACATCACCTGCTTTGACCAAGTGATGCTCCATCTTGGCGTTCTCGTCTTTCAGATTTTTGAACACGCTGATGTAGCTCCCTTTTGTGACCATGCACTTTTGTGTTTGGACTGGGTGGAAGTGGTTGGCTCGGACGATGCCCTTGCCAATGCTTGTTATGAGCCCGATCCAGTTGATTGGTTCCTCATCGAAATAGTAGTTGTCAATGCTGCCGCGTTCGTCCTTGAACGGGTCTGCGCCTTTTACGATAGTGGGTCTGTCCATGGCTCGGTTCTAAGATGGTGATTTATAAAGCTTGGGGATTTCGGATTACTGTTCCATTACGTTTTTAAATGGACACTTGGATACAAAATCATGCATTGCGTCATTCTGGCAGCCGGTTACGGCACGAGATTGCAAAACGATCTCACTGAGGAGCACAAAGACCTAGAAGGGCTGCCAAAAGCGTTGCTGCCTTTGAAGGGGGGATGCCTGTTGGATCGCTTGCTCAAATGGCTGCCGCAAGATATAGGCAAGGTTGTGCTGGTGACGAATGACATCTACCACGACCAGTTTGTCAAGCACTTAGAAGGGACAGGCATTACTATCATTAACGATGGCACGCGAACGCCTGAGGAACGCCTAGGAGCCATTGGAGATCTTATACTGGGATTGGACAGTCTTCCTGAGGATGACACGATGGTGCTAGCCAGCGATCTACTGATTCCTGTATCGTTTGAGGAGTTGCACGATTTGTTTGAGAGTTCGCGAGCGAGTGTTATTCTTACCTATCACGAGCCGACTGCCACCATCCACAG
Organism: Candidatus Woesearchaeota archaeon; assembly: GCA_002687275.1. Lineage (GTDB taxonomy): Archaea > Nanobdellota > Nanobdellia > Woesearchaeales > ARS49. The sequence goes on along the minus strand of NYZT01000031.1, from coordinate 20,534 downwards.
AAAAGGCGTTGTTGAGATAGAAGAGGACGGCAGGGTTGTGGGCTTTGAGGAAAAGCCAGAAAAACCCAAGAGCAGGCACGCCGTGTGCACGGTGTGGTTGATGGAACGAGACGTCATAGAACACATTCGTGACTACCAAGAGCAGTACCCTGACAAGCTAGACCGCCCAGGGGACGCCATGGAGTACTTGATCCACCAAACCCCCTGGTACGCGTACAAGCAAGAAGACAAGGTCCTAGATGTTGCAGGTTTGGATACTTATGAAGAGTTAGCCAGAGAGATCAAGTAGTGTATTTGTGCACGTTAGCTACTACGTGGCCAGAATCCCTAATTGCCTGGGCTGCTTGGTTTCCTTGTTCTAGGCCCATATGTGTGCTCACATAGAGAATGACCGCGGCAAGGCCATTCTCAATATGGTACCATTCTCTTTCTTTGCCATCCACAGAAAGTTTTGGGCCGTCCACTCTAACGTCTCTAAATGGGTTGACCACGCCTGAATGTTGTTGGGCGGCAAAGGACATCATTTCGGAATTCCGGAGGTAGATAAGGTGTGTGTTCTCGTCGTTTTTTTCCACTCCCCATGCATGGTCTACCTCTTCACGGGTGGCATCAACATTATAGTGGAGTACGATGCAGCTTAGAGGGGAATCAATTGTGTGGCCGGTAAATCCTAAGAAGTCCCCTCCACCTAGCGAGTCCTCCGCGCTCAGATGTTCTAGCCCTCCCTCTTCGTACAGCTCTCCGCGAGCGTGACGATCTATGTACGCAATATCTCCTAATGATGCCTCCAAGATCGAGGATTTTCTTGCTATAAAATCAGCCTTTTCTTTTGGGTTATGCGTGATCGTGCAGAATCCTGCTAGCGGGAGATACCTCCCGGATAGGTGGGCGTCCTTGCCGCCCCCTCGAAAGCCCCAAACGCTGTAGCCATCCGAGGTGGTCATGAAGATGATGCTGCTGAGAACGTTGAAATAAGTAAACAAGGGATCTATATGTGTTCTACCTTTTTTCCCTTGGGTGAAGAGTTTGACCTTTTCCTGGTCTGCGAACTCTGCAAAGCTGAGCTCTAGATGGTCTGTTCCTACGTGGAAGTTATCCATGTGTAGCAGTAGGTTGTTGTCCAACCCTCCGCCGTCCTTTCCTAGCTCTGCTAATTTGTCAACTTTATCCAGGAGGGCCTGACTCATCTCGTCTGTATACTCCGTAAAATCGGGTTTTACATGTTCGTGACGGAACGAGCAGGTTAGATCCGTCAGAGGAAAGGCGCGTTCTGGCTGGTGATGGATGACAACTGCCATCATGCTAAAAGACTATCTTGCTTTAAGAAGTTGGCGGATTTTTTGGCCTACTACGGTGGGGGTCATGCCCATGGATGGGTGGCGGACTACTATGCTTCTGTCGTCGCTGTAGCCCCACTCTTTTGGGTTCTCAGGGCCAAACAAGGTTATCAGAGGCGCTCCCGCTGCGTGGGCCATGTGGGCGGTGCCTGCATCCACGCTAACAACTACGGTGGCTCTTTTTAGCACGCTGGCGAGCTGTGGTAGACTAGTTTTTCCGACAAGATTGACTGCTTTTGGAATAGATAGTTGCTGTTTTTGTCCTGTAATTATTATCGGGAGTTTGATCTTTTTAGCAAGCTCTTGCCATTGAGAGTCTTTCCATTCTTTTTCTGGTTTTGTTGTTTCTGGCGCAAACACGACGTACTTTTTTGGCAGCTTTTTTGCTATCTGGTCATCGAATGCGCACCATTTTGTGGCGGTGCTGCCTCCCCCAACCAGTTGTAAGAGCTTGGCTATTGTGTGGCCTCGGTCTACTCCTTTCCTGTTTAGCAAGAATCCTAGCCCTCGACTGCCAAATCCCCAGACAAGATTGCCCGCTAGAAATGCTACCAGAATGTTTCTTGGGTCGCCGTGAGGTTCGATGACAAGATCGTAGGGTTTGTTTGCTAACCTGAAGAGGGCTAGCCAGCTGCCTCTGCCGCCAAAGTGTGGTGGCTGGAGTTTGATGACTTCGTCAACGTCTTTGTTCTTTGCTAGTGCTGGCGCCGCGCTTGGTCGTACGGCTATGCTGATCTTGGCGTGCCTGAACCTTCTTCTCAGGGCTGCTAGCATGGGTGTTGTTAGAACGACATCCCCGATCATCTCCAGACGCAACACTAAGATTCTTTGTGGTTCTTGGAAGGGCATGAACCTCAACCAAAAAAAGAAAATGCCTCCTAGCACGTCAATGACGAAGAGAAAAGGCCAGTACAAGGGGTTTGTTCGGTACATTAGGTAACCCTCAGACGGAAGATGGTGAAGAACGCAAAGGCGTACATGGTTATGACTCGTGAGGCGATGACTGCGGTGACGCTCCTGGTGAGCAACGCCGTGGCCACGAGTGCGATGATGGCGGCAGCATGGTAGCCATTCAAGTACAGCGCATAACGTTTGTTCCTTCCTTGGGCTAATAGCCAAGAACAGCAAAGTCTAAATAGGAACAGAGCAGGAATGATGAGGACGTAGACTTGGGCCGGGCGGACGCTGTCCAGGTATTGCTGCCCAAACACTAATGGGACGAGCCATGGTAGCAACTGGTACACTATGGCTACGCCGGCAAAGCCAACAATGACGAGCCAGGGCCTGCCGATCTTTCCCCATAGCGTTTTCTTGTCTGTTTTTGAAAGTTTGGCGAACGCCACGCTGTTAAGAGTGTTTAGCATGGTGTCCATGGCGTCAGGAATAAGCAAGCTAATGGTGTAGACTGCTAGCTTGGTCATGCCTAGAATATAGCCGAGTAATAATCTGTCTGCGTGCATCAAGAGCTTTACCCCCCACAACACCAGGGTTAGCTGCTTTCCTTTGCGGATGACCTCTCCCTCGCCGCCCTTCACTGGATTTTTGTATCTAAAAATAAAGTAGAGGAGGATGTTGGATGCTGCAGTGGCCACTATGTAGGTTCCTCCAATCCAAACAACAGGGATTCGTAAGAACAACGCACCGATGAGACAGCCAAACAGGATGGTGCGGTCGATGCTTTGGTACCAAAACGAGCTGGAAAACTTTTGCTTGGCGTTGAAAAAAGATGCGAGAGCACTGATCATTGTGGTGAAAGGAAACACCAGGCTGGCCAGCAAGAACACGGATGAGAACAAAACATCCTTTCGGGTGTACCAGAAGAATCCTGCAACACAAAGTAAGCCCAGAGATCCAATAAGACTTGTCTTGATTCGGTAGGAGATCGCGCGAAGAACACTTTTGTCATGGCCCTTGACGACCTCTTGCATGATTGCGCTGTTCAGCCCAGGCAGGGCGGCAATGCTCATGGTGGCAAACACGCTCACGATGAGCTGATACTGTCCGAACTCTACCTTGGGTAGCATCCGTGCGAAAAGGATGGAGAGCAAGGTTCCGGTTAGCATGATCCATGCTTGGAGCATGCCCATCCAGAATCCTCCCTTGGCAAAGTAGGCAACATCCACGCCTGTTAGACGCTTGCCTAGTGAGACTAGCCTTGTTATGCCTTTTTCCACAGGGCTAAGACCTCCTTTACGGTGACCTTCTTGATGTTTTCCTCAGCTTCTTTGTCGTAAGAGGCAAAGACCTCTGCATGGTCTAGGTGCATTGGGTGCCATGCCACCAAAGCGCCGTGTGGCGCCTTTCTAATGGGGTCGGTTGGACCAAAAATGGCCAGAACTTTGCAGCCTACTGCTGCCGCAACGTGCATGAGTCCTGAATCGTTTGTGATTAGTAGCTTGCAGTGTTTGAGAACTGCTGCTGTTTCTCTTATCGACAGGGTGTCGATAAGATTGGTACAATCAATACTCTGGGAGATGTACTCTCCGAGTTTTTTGTCGTCCTTGCCTCCCACGAGCACGATCTTCTCTTTTTTTTGTATGGTGCTTGCTAGCATGGCAAAGCGTTCTATGGGCCATCGTCTAGAGGGCATGTCTTGGCCAGGGTTCTTGGCACCTCCAGGTGCTATGGCTACTGCCTTGTTGATATCAAATTGTTTGATGGCCAGCTCTGCTCTGTGCTCGTCAGTAACCGAGAGGGGGAGTTCCATGACGTTCTTGGTGGGATGACAGCCAAGGATCTTTCCCAAGCGCAGGTATTGGCGAATCTCGTGTACTCTGTCTCCGTAGGGAACGCGGTGGGTGTACCACCTTCCCTCGCCGTGCCTGTCAAAGCCTATCCTTTGTTTGATGCCTGTCAATCTGGCCACTAGGCTAAGAATCCAGTGCCTGTCTAGCATGATGATCTTGTCGTACTCTTCTTTGCGTAGTTTGCGTACTAGTTTTAGGAGTTTTAGGGGTTGTCTTTTGTAGAAGATCTCTGCGTCAAAGCTTCGCAAGGATACGTTGGTGTTGAGTTCTAGCACGCTTTTGAACTGTTTACCTACCCAGCAGTCTATATGCGCGTTTGGGAAGTGACTCCTTAGAGTGTGGAGGAGCGGGGTGGCCATGAGGATGTCCCCTAGCGCTCCTATTTTGAGCACGCAGATTTTCATGCGATCCTCCTTAGCGCGGCAAGCACGTCTTTTGGCTGTATGTTTTCCATGTGATTTGTATGGGGACAATCAATCTTTCCTAGATGGACGTTGATGCATGGTTTTGGATATTTTGGCTTGTACACGCTTGCGTTTGCAGGACCGTATGGTGCAAAACGTACGGGGGTGTTTGGGCCGAATAATCCTACTGTGGGGACTCCCTGTGCTGCGGCGATGTGCATGGTGCCCGTGTCACAAGCAACGAACGCCTTGCATTGTGTCACGTGAGAGAAAAACTCGGTCAGCGAGGTCTTTCCAGCCATGCTTTGTGCTTTTTGTTTCATGAGCGTGCGAATGTTCTCGACCATGACGACGTCTGCTTGGTTGCCATAGAAGCACACCTTGTTTCCTTGTTGGATGAATGAGTCTGCTAATACTGCCCATTTGGTCGCGGGCCACACTCTCGACTTTCCTGACTCTGCCACACCTGGCGCAAGTCCTATTACTTTTAGTTTCTTTCTTTTTATACCCGGTAGGGGTATGAGTGTTTCGGTGTGTAATTCTACTTGTAACGGAGCCATAAGATCGCCGTAGGTGTGGACGACGTGCTGCATATCCTTGTACTGCACGGTCTGGTTGTAGAGGCGGGCGCGAGTGCCATGCGAGAATCCTATGGTGTGCTTGCCCATCCATCGGGTGAATAGGGCGCTAAGATTCATGTAGGGCTCGCCGTCGATGGCCACGCTAAACTTTTGAAGTTTGAGAAGGGTTGTGGGTCGCAGCAGCAGAACCTCTTTGATGAAGGGTTGTTGGTAGACTGAGGCGTTGCGTTTGGTGCAAAGAACAGTTATGGTCCATCCTCTGTCGTGCAGGGCTCTTAGGGCAGGAAGGGTGAGCACGCTCTCCCCTATCGCCCAGAGCTTGACAAACACTGCCTCTTTGTGCTGGATCTTTCTGGAAAAAAGTTTTAGCGGCCATAGGACTATGGTGAGTGCTGCCCCTAGGTATCGGTCTATGGCTCGCTGAAGTTTCATTTTTTCTTGGCCAGCTCGCGCACTATCTTGGTCAGCCCTTGTTCCATTTTTTCCATGCGCACGTACATTCTGAATACCAGATAGAACGCGAGGGTGATGCCTCCGTAGACGAACATGTCTACTCCTCTTTGGATGCCAAAGATGTTTGCAAAGTAGAAGCTTTGCTGGGGGAAGATTGCTAGGAGTATCAGCGCAATCCAGCATAGGGACCAGAAGAATAGTTCGCCCATGGAGATCTCTCTGCCTCTAAAGCGGAGTATTACCCGAGACCATGCGAAAAGCGCGAAAACGAGTGCTAGTATTTGGATGATGCTCATTGTGATAGTTTCCTCCACACCATGTCAAAAAACACTCTTACCGCTTGGATGTAAGAGCCGTGGCCCTGTCTTGTGGTGTGATATTTGATAACCACCGGGACCTCGACGTAAGGTATTTTTTCCTTTCTCACCCACTCAATGATTTCTGAGGCATGGCCCATCCTGTCAGAATGCAGGTTTAAGGTTTCTGCTGCCTCAGGGGAGAAGGCTCGTAATCCATTATGCGCGTCAGTCATCTTGACGCCATAGAACAACCATACCAAGGCGATGCCGCCTTTCAACAGCAACTTTCTGTGCAGGGGTACGTTGGACTTTCCTAAAAATCTTGAGCCAAACGCAATCTTTGCCTTGCCTTCTTTTACGGGTTTAACAACTGCCTGGATGTCTTCTGGTCTGTGCTGGCCATCAGCATCAAACGTGACGATGACATCCGGATTTTTTGTTACTGCGTATTCGATGCCTGTTTGTAGGGAGGCTCCTTGGCCTCGGTTGATGTTATGTTTGAGGGTTACGGCTCCAGCTTCCTGTGCAGCCTTTGCGGTAGCGTCCTCGCTACCATCGTCAACCACGATTATGTTTTTGTAGCCGTGATCAGCAAGATCCTTGACCACATTACCTATCGTGGCAGCTTCATTAAAAGCAGCAATCACCACCCAAACCATGTCTAAAAAACTCTTCTGGCACTTATAAAGGTGCCGAATTTGAGCTCCATTTTCTGTACAGCATAATGACCGCCACCAAGGATAGTAAGTAGCCTAGCCATTCGGACAGGTTTGTGCCGTAGGTAAAGGACACTTCGTGCTTTCCTGCAGGCACGTCCACGCATAACAAGCCTTCACAATCGTACGTTTTTGCTTTTTTGCCGTCCACTCTTGCCTTCCAGTTAGGATAGTAATGAGTCTTCAACGCCACGCTGCCTGGTTGTGCGAGAGTGACGCTTGCCCGTCCTTGCAATCCGTCATACTCTTCTGAATGTACCTCGCCGCCCTTGAACCAGGAGACGTTGATAGGCATCTCTAGCACTCCAAGGTTGCCAAACCCTCTTTGGGAGACGGCCATGCCTTTGAAAAAGTCAAACCACACGTTGGTGTGGACGATGACCCACCGCATGTTGTAATCCTGCATGATGGCTAAGGCTTGTTCTGGGGTGTATTCTTCAAATGGCTTGTGGAATAGGTTTCCAGGCATGCTGCTAATGCCAATATCCATCACGGTTCTGTTTCTTGGGAACAAGATCAGTCCTGAACCCACCAGTTCTTTGTTGGAGTAAACGGGTAGAAGGCAGTGCGAGTGGGTGAACCTTCGCGCATCTCCAGAATTGTACAACGTCTCTTCTGTTAGCACCCTGCCCTCTTGGTGGGAGAGGAAGTCATACGCTTGCTTTTGCTCGTTGTAGATCTCATGATCAGACAACAGGATACTGTTGCCTAGGTCGTTTGTCCGCTTGTACAATGGGTACACAAGAGGTACGAATGCGATGAGGACCACGAAAATCATGGGCAGCACAAACCTTCCTAGTTTTATCCTGAGTTTTGCAATCCTTTCTAGAGTTATTGCCACGCTCATGAACAGGATGGGGGCGATGAACGCTCCGAATCGCACGCCGATCGTGTAATCCCTAAAGGGATTGGGGGCCACAAAGTTGAGTATTGTCCAGACGATGACTAGGCCGGACAGCCAGCGCAGTTGCTTGTGCATGAACACTAATCCTACTGCGCCAAGAGCCCACAAAAGAACAGGTACCTTGGACCAGATGTAGCCAACCCACAATTCCTTGCTTAGACCTCCTCCAATCGCGCTCGGGAATAAGGAAAGTTTTAGCAGGAACGGGATGATGTAGTAGGCGTTCACTAATAGCGTCATGGCTACCAAGAAAATAGTGAGCTTTCTATGGGATAGTAGCTGTTTGTAATGGACGATGGCAAGGAAAGCGTAAGATATGGCACCAAACACCAACGTCATTGGGTGTGTGATGAAGATGGTGGCGATGACAGTAAGAATTGCGGTTTTGTAGGAAGGCTTGCGTAGGAACATCATGAACGTGGCCATGCCTATCAACCAAAAGCCAGTACTCATGACGTATGGCCATATGCCTACCAAGAACACTTGCTCAAAGCCGGCAAAGTGCCAGCTGCCGCCCTGCAACGCAAGCATGGCAAACGCTAGCCCTGCTGCAAGCTTGTGGCCAAGCGTGCGTAGAAGAACGTACGCACCAACGGCTTGGGTGAGCCATGCCAACACGAGGAAGATTTTGTACGAGAGTAGAACGCCGATAACCTTTCCTAGCATGGCCATCAAAAAGTCAATAGGTGGGAAATAGTACTGAGAAGCTGGCGTGCCTGCCTGCCACAGATTACACCAGTTGTTGGGAACAGAGCTGTCAACGTTTGCAACACAATATGCTCTTAGATAGTGGCATGGGGTGTCGATGTTCGTGGGAATGCCTGATTTGAATAATGGCGGGATGATGGTTAGGGCCAGCACTAGCGTCAGTATGATTATAGCGTAGCTTACCCCGTTCAGCGTGAGACGCATAGCATGGCCATCCTAGGTGAGTATAAAAAGGCATGGGCACATTTTTATGCAATCACTTGCGGACATAGTCATGGAAGAGGCTTTCTTAGCATGGTATTTTCTCTGCAAAAAGTACGTGGGCGCGGTGAGAGATCTTGAGCATCAACAAGCGGCGCGTCCGAAAAAGTATGAAAAAATACGGGAGTTGGAGGAGGCGTGCAATCAGATCGAGTTCGACCTGGAAGAGTTCGAGGACGATAACCCTTTTCACAACCGTGGACTCCTCCAGTACGCCATTAGCTACCAAGAGTGTGCCTTTGAGAGGCTCCACAAAGACCTGCGCTTGTTGGAGGATATCGTGCCTGCCTGTTGGTATTGTCTCGAGTCAGAGCACTCAATGGGTGTGCTTTCTATGTTGGCAGATGAGGAAGAAAGGCCGGTAGATGACCTTATCCAGATACAGCGAAGGTATGAGGATTATGAAACCAACATCGGCGAGAACGGTTGTGGTTATGGCGATCGCTACAACAGGGATTGCAGCTGGCGTTGCCCGGGCCTTTCGTTGGTGGAGACCGAACAGGATCAGGATGAGGAGATCGTTCGGGCATGTTTTGACATGTGCAGCAACGAGGTAGATTTCGTAGAATTATTGTACACTGCGATGTGGGGATTCTAGGCCAGGTGGACTAACACTTCTGTCTCGTGTTCTAACGTCACCGTCATGTTGCTTAGGTTGTCTGTCTGACAGACCGGCTGCATTTTTCCTTGTTCTTTTCTTCCCGCTAATGCAGTGTGCGGTTCTTTGCTGAAATGTCTCCTGTCTTTTATGGTTTTAGAAGAGTGCTGGCAACCCCGGACGCTGATCTTGAGTGGTTGGTCTACCTGGAGCACGAACGTTTTTTGCTTCACGGCCTTGTAGCTGGTCGCCTTGCTGAGTTCTAACCTCATGGGGGTGGAGTGTGCGAGGAGCAGGCTATCTGCCCAGACCTTTCGCTGGCCGAGTACTATGTCTACTGGTTTTGAGAAGTGTATCACGCAGCTCTTTCCAACGTCTAGGCTTTTTGCGCTTTTTGACGATGTTACCTTTTTTGCTTTTGCAAACATGCTCATGAGTGGCATGGGTTTACGCATCGCTGCTCATATATAATTGTTTAGTAGAATCTTCTGTGTTCGGGTCTGATGAGTTGGGGGATTTCCATCTCTCCAAACTGGTTGGTTCGCAGGCGCGTGACCTTGCCTCCGTTTTGGTTGGCCTGTGATGTTCCGATCATCTTTACTGTTGAGTCTTTTAACTCCCAGTTCCTTTCATAATCAAACGTCATCACTCGGCCATCGTCCTCTACTCGTTCTCCCCGCACCAAGCCCGAGCTTGTTGCAGAAAATCCTTGGGCCTCGAAGGATACGAGCGGTCTTGAGAAAACACCGCGGTAGTTTTTTGGGACGACGTAGGGTCTTTTTTCAAACGTAAAAGTGTATCTTCCGAAGACTGGTTTTTTGTCTATCGCAGTCATGCGGCGGGTAACCTGGAACGTCCCTGAAATGAGTTTTCTCACCTTGAGTCCGTGTTCAAGAGAAAGCGGGGGAAAGATGGGCGTTGCGAAGAGTAACACCTCTTTGGGTTTTGTGGTTCCCAGCAGCGTCGTCAGACTGTCCTTAAGCAAGCCGCGTTTTGTTTCTCCGTCACGGTCTCCATAGTAAAGATCTATGAAACTGGCGCCGTGATCGTTCTCCCATCCCTGGATAACCCATTCGATGTGCTCTCTGCCTTTCACTGCTGCGTCGATGAGGCGGCTATACAGTTTTTTTGCACTCGGTGTCGCGCTTTCGCCTATGTTTATCCCTGTGCGTAGGCGCCATTCGAGCCAGCCTGCCGTGGCAACAAAGATCGTTCCGGGAGCCTCTGCCTCTACCGTGCCCTTAAAGAGTACCTCAGGGAGCTCTTGCAAGTATGACGTGGCGGGGGTGCAATTTAGTTCTCGGAACTCTCTCAACTCTAGTCCCTCGCCTACGTCAAAATCAGCTTTCGGGAAGCGTAGCCAATCTTCTGTGGTCAGTCGCAGTGTTCCGCTACCGTGCAGTTCTACGGTGTTTGAACTAACCTCTCCTTGTGCGTGCAGTCTCATTATGAGAGATGACGACGGGGCCTTTTGCTTCTACAACCAAGTTGTACACTTTTCCTGTGTCGATTTGGCGGCCATCCTCGCATTGTAGGCATACTTGGTCTGGGTCCCATTTTGTTGTTGGTTGTTGGTTTTCTGCCACCTGGGTCACGGTTCTAGAATCCGGCCCGCCGATGCGTAGCTCGCTTTCCCTAACAGGTGTGAGCACGGCAACATCACCCTCGTCGTTTGCATTAAACGTGTCTGGGTTTGCGCCAACTCGCATGGGGTATTTGTGCGCCACAACCATGCCTACAACTTGGTAATCTAGGTCCTCCACTCGTACGGTGGTTGGTCTGTCAAAGTATAAAGTGGCTTGTTTGCCAATACGGAGATCTCCTTCTAGGCCTTCAGGATTTGTGGCCGTGGACGCGAGCCTATCGCGTTCTTCATTAAACAGGTCTAAAGAAAATTCAGATGGTGTTACGTCAGTTCTTGTTTGTTCGCTTATTTCTGGCATTGTTTACCACCTCGCAAACGGTCTAGCGCGCCTTGTTTTATAAGGTTTATGCATGACGGCTTAATCTTAGCCTTACGAGGTTGAGGAAGAACTTAACCATCTCTTTCTTTGACAGCTTGCTCTGGCCCTCTCTGCGATCTTGGAAGAATATAGGCACCTCGCCGATGCTGAAGCCCTTTTTGTGGGCTTTGTAGAGAATTTCTTGTAGGAAGCTATATCCGTCACTCTTCAGGCTTGCAAGATCGATGGCCCTTAGAACTTCTGTCTTGTACAGGCGATAGCCGCTGGTCACATCATGGGCAGGGATGCCCAGGAACAATCGCGCGAGCGTGTTGGCTCCTTTGCTCACAATCCTTCTGTACAACGTCCAGCTCGTGCCTCCGCCAGCAACATAGCGAGAGCCAATGACGACGTCTGCATCTTTGGCAATCATTTCTGGGATGATCTTTGGATCGTGGCTCAGGTCTGCGTCGATGCTCATGATCTTGGTTGCGTTATTCTTCATTGCGTAACGAAATCCGTCTGAGTACGCGCTGCCGTAGCCGAGTTTTCCGGGTCGTTCGATAAGATGAAGATTCTTGTATTTTTTTTGTAGTTCTTTTACCCTCGCAGCAGTACCATCTGGGCTGTTGTCATCAACAACAACAAGATGGACGTCGTGACCCATGACTTCTTGGATCAGCGCTTGTATGTTGGTGGCCTCGTTGTAGGTTCCTGTAACAACAAAGGTTAGTCCTTTACTCGGTATTTCAGTAGGTACCATGCCGCTTTCACCCCGTCCATCCAGGTAATCTTCTTGCCTTCCTCCACCGGTCTAGAATGGTACTCGATGGGTACCTCGACGATGGTGTGGCCGCGTTTGAGAATTTTTGCGGTGAGCTCTGGTTCTAGGTCAAAGCTTCTTGCGCGTAAGGGAACGTCCTTGAGCACTTCTTTTTTGAACATTTTGTAGCAGGTTTCCATGTCTGAAACTCTTGAAAAGAATAGTATGTTGGTGAATAACGTTAGCGCTACGTTTCCGAGATAGTAAAACAGGTGGCGGGGCTTGTGTGCTGGGTGCTTGAATCGGGAGCCAAACACCACGTTGGTTCTTCCCTCAAGGATTGGTTCTAGCATGTGCTTGAAATCTTCGGGATTGTACTCCAGGTCTGCGTCTTGGATGACGATTATGTCCCCTGTTGCGTGCTGCATGCCTGTTCTCACCGCAGCGCCTTTTCCTTGGTTTTTTTCGTGGAAAAAGCACTTGTGGGAGAGCTTGTGCATGATCTCTCTGCTCTTGTCCTGGCTGCCATCATCAACCAGAATGATTTCTTTGTCTACGGGTAGCTTAACATCCTCTACACGCTTGAGCAGGTCTTGCAGTGTCGCCTCTTCGTTATAGACAGGGATGATAATAGATAACTTCATCACGAAACCGCATGGAGTGTCCTTTAAAAAGGTTTACAAAACGCTCCCGCCTTTCATCTCACGGCGTGGGCATTCGCGAGATGGGGTGGGTTCTTCTACCTCGAGATCTCTAAGGTATTTCTCTAGCAAGGCATGGCCCAGAACTCTGAGCGCGTAATTCTTTGCTTGCACCTCTTGGGCCATGACAGTTAGGGTGCGATAGGCGTGCACCCGTTCGATCATTTGGCCGGTTTTGTAGGCTAAGATGTTGCTGAGCACGAGCGTCGTGGTTCCAAGTGCGAACGTTTTCCAGTATTTTCGCACGTATTCTCCAAAATGAGGCATGAGATATTAATGCGTGGAGAGTATTTAAGCGTTAGGGACTAACGTACTAGGCTTTTCAAGAACCACAGCCAATGTTTGAACCTTAGCTTGCTCATGCCCTCTGCTCGCGCGCCAAAAGTGTATGGCACGGTGGCGACGTTGGATTTCACTTGTTTTAGCAGGTCCAACAACACTTTGTAGCCAGGCCCTACGTACTTGTTTTGGTTGGTGGACAGGAAGAGTTCCCTGCTCACCCCAAAGAACCCTGACATGGGGTCGACAACCGACGTCCCTCGCAAGCGAAGTATGATTTTTGCGAGCGTGGTGCCTCCCCAAGAGATTAGTCTTCTGTACCACGGCCAAGAACTTGCCACTTTTTCTCTCACCCCAACCACGATGTCTGCTGTTTTGAGCTTTTCCACGAATGCGGGCAGTGCCTCTGGTGGGTGCTGCAGGTCGCCATCCATGACGATGACGTAGGGTGTTGTTGCCCTGTTGATGCCGTCCACCACGCTTGCGGTGAGGCCGTGGACTTTTGCGTCTTTTCTGTCCAGAAACGTGCAAGACTTGTACTTTTCTGTGACCTCTCGGGTGTTGTCCGTGCTGCCATCATCGCAGACAATGACTGGCATGTCTACAAGAGCTAACAATTTACCGATGTTCTTGCCTTCGTTTAGAGTAGGAATTATTAGCGTTACAGATCCCATCTCTTGGAAGACCCGCCTACGCTATAAAAAAGTATGCCCAGCAAAAAGAAAGCGCTCACGTAGAGCAGGTTCTTGTTGTAGGGTGTGTACGTTAGGGTGGTGATGCCCTCTGAATCTAGCGTCATCAATCCTAACTCTCCTGACGTTAGGGTTCCCTTGTCTGTGCTCCAGTACGGGTGGTATTGATATTTGAGCACGGCGGGTCCTGAGGCATCAACGATTATCTTTTTTGCTGAGCGAGAGACAATCTTGGCCTGGCCCTCCACCATGGTGTCTGCAAACGGAACGGTGTACACTCGATACTTTCCGCTGGCGTACACGAGATCGCCAACAGGAGGCTCTTTTGAGCTGATGACGTATTGGATGTTGAAGAGGTTTGCTAGCCGCGAGAATTCCTGGCGGGTGATGTTCTCTTTGCCAAACCATCTATCGCCAGAAAAGTCTATCACGTCTGCTATAGGCATGCGTGGGTTATGGGTGAAGCCACCGATGGCCTCAAAGTCAGCGTAATAATGCGCCAGGGGCATGAGGTTCCCGCTAGTCTCCCCTGTGGTGTCATCCAAAAGCACTCTTCCCTCTGCGTTATCCACAAAAGACCACGTGCCAATGATGTCGGTAGGCACCGTGCCAAACCATGCTGCAGGAAGTGCGACGGGTAGTAATACAAAGACAAGAACGAGCAGTTCGGGCTTTGGATCCCACTCAAACCTTGCCAAGGTGGAGGCTGCCAGTGTCACGAGTCCGATACGGACGTACAGCAAGAAACGCTCGGGAATGAGGCTTGAGATCAAGGAGCTGTCTGTAAACTGCCACACCCCTAACGAAAGCAAGAGCATGATGCCGCTAAAGAGAAGCACTGTTTTGATCCATCTAGTGCTTCGCCAACCCACCAAGGCAAGGCCAGCCACGATCAGGCTAGGGATGCTGATTAGGATGGTGCGCAGCGTGCTACCTCCGCTCTTACCAAGTAAGTAAGCCCACTGTTTGAGCTTGAACAGGAAAGGAGCGGCGCCAGAGTACGGAACGAGCCAGTCGGACGTTTCAAAGAAAGGATACCAGTAGAAGACGGTCATGCCTGCTCCCAATGGAAGCACCCACAACACTTTGGTGTTTTGGTAGACATAAGCAATGCAGCAGAGTAAGACAACCGCTGCCATGGCTGCGTACAGGTGGGAAAATATTGTCAGGGCAAACAAGATCGCAGGAACCAACAGGTTATGCTTGCTCTGTAACACGCTTCTCGCAAGCAAAAGAACAAAAGCCAAACCTATCAACTCTGCCCACACCCCCTCAAGAATTCTGTTAAGGATTTGTGTCTGGAGGAGGAACAAAGCCGCGCCTGTAAACGCTCCTTTTGGGAAGACCTGGTCAAGGAAGTAGTACGCGCTCAGCCCAACGAACGCATACACTAACACTAAGAAAACTTTGTACCCAATAACTAGGCCGAGCAGCCACTGCAGCAATCCTAGAACCCAGAATCCTAGCTGGTACTGGTAGAGATGGGAAGGCATGCCGGCATAATCATCATACGACCATGAAGAGATCCAGCCCTCAGAAACGCTCTCAAGGAACCATTGTGACTCTGCCATGCGTGTGGGAGAGTCTGTGTAAGCTAGAGGTCCTTGATGAAACGCGGGGAGTAGAGGAAGCAGCGCGAGCAGGCAAAGGATTGCTATCTTTTTCATGGGAACTCCATCTGCAAGAGCTCGATCTCGCCTTGATTCTTTGTGGTGTACTTCTTCACCGCCCTCGTGGGTCCTGTCACGTGCGCGTTAGGATCGAACGTCCCGCCTTTCTTTAGTATATAGAACTGTGGCTGTGGGGGTTGGGTGTTGAAGAATCCAAGCGCGACAAGCTCGTAATTATTCCGCACGTGCTCCCACGTGTCAGGGAATTCTTGGAGCATGGCGATGCCCATGCCGCCATGGACAAACATGTATTCAATGTCGTGATCTTTTTCTCCTTGCTTGATCATGGTAAGATTGGTTCTCGGCAGTCCCGGGCAAACTCTCTTTGCTGCAAAGCACACGCCAACGGTTTGTGAATGGCCCACCATCCAGAACACGTCTCCCGCTTCTGTGTGCTGGTTGATGTACTCTCCGCCAGCGTCTAAACCATAGAACAAAGTGTCATACTGGACGTCGGTGCGTTCGCCCACAACGCCAAAGGTGGGGATGAGAAGCAGCAATGGCAGGTACAGGACGTATTTGAACTTAATGAATTGAGATAACAGCTTGCCCAGCACGAAGATGAAGTACGCGCTGGCAACCGCGACCACGGGAAGGAAGGGAAACTGGTAGTAGCTGTGACCTTTGAAGTAGTCCGCCAGGATCATCAAGTACGGGATCAATGCAAGCGCATACCCCCACGTGTAGCGGGAGAGTTTGGATCTTATAGTTAGCAACATAGCCAACAATCCTAACAAGGCATACTTGAAGTACCAGCCGGCAAAATTATCTCTGGTGTAGTTTTTGAGCGTTGGCGTGAACTGGTTCCAGTACTCGCTGCCAAACACTCTGAAAAGGTCGACTCTCTTGAACGTGTGCTCGCCTAGCGTGGCTGCCGTGTTCAGCGCTCCGGATAGCACAAAATTCCATAACAGGAATGGTAGGAAGCAAAGTCCGAAGTAGACGAACTGCCGGTAGTATTGTTTTTGCTTTAATCTTTCCCAAGGAAAGATGAATAGTAACGGGAAGCCAGCGATAAGGAAGGTCATCTTAAACATGGCAGCCATACAGAACCAGACGCCAGACCACACGATGCTTTTTGGTGAGGGATTGTCAACCCACTTGGCAAAGTAGTACGTTCCTAGCACGGCAAACAGTAGTGCAGGGCTTTCTGGCTGGAAGTTCCTGCCAAAAAACACGCTTAGAGGTAGTATGGTGAAGATGAATGCAGAGAGCAAGGCAAGATAGGTACTCCTGCTGAGCTGGCGGACGAGATAGAACAGGGCAATTATGGTGCCAACGCTCGCCCCCACCATCAACAGTCTCGGCCACCAAAAGTTTAGGCCTAATACTAACCAGCCAAGGGCTGCCGCCCAGCTCATTAGTGGAACTTGGGGGTACTCCTCGAAATAACAGTCAATCTGGTCCACCCCGCATAGGTAGTAGGGTCGTCGGAGAATGTCCATGCCCTCCCAGTCTCCCGAGTAGAAATAATATGCAGGAACGAGATACTCGTTCTCCTTCATGTTATGATAGCCAATGCTGGGAAAGTCTAGATGCCAGGAACGCATGTATCCCCCTAGCAGGATTAGGACGATCAACGCCCCCCATACGAGCTTCTCTCTAGTAATGCGCAACTCCACGCCCTCTAGCGTGGCGAACTAGCATATAAATGTTCACACCTTTCCACGACGTGCGATCCATACCCAGGCAAGCAATGCGCCGACAAAGTCAGCAACGAGGTCTAGCGAGGTGTTCATGTAGCCGCCAACGCCGGTTTCGGGTGCCATCAGTGTGGCGGCAAACTCGATCATTTCATTCAACGCGCCCACCCCGAGGCCTGCCATCACTGTGACGATGCCAATACTAGCAAAGGTGGCCGTTCCTGGCTTCAACTTTTCTTTTAGGAGCGCGTACATGAGGCAGGTGGCCACGCCAAACCCAACGATATGGACGAACTGGTCGTACCTAAGGATGGGCAGGGTTTTGGATAGCGGGATGAGGATGATTTCGTACAGTCGCGTGCCACCGAAGTATAAGGCTCCGCCGCTCATGTGCATGATTGCCCATACGACGAGGCCCCATAGAACGTTGTTTGGATAGTTTACTTTTTTGTTCGTGCTAAGTATCAAGGCGGCAAACACCACGATGACGCCTATGTAGACTATGAACTCGTAGTTCTTCGCACTCCAGAAGTATATAGAGAAGAATGCTAGTGCGATAGCCATCACGGTTGCTATCGGTCCCTGGCCTTTTTTGAGCATAGTCACAAAAAGAAGAACTAGTATAAATGTTTTACTTCAGAACCGCAACCTGCACTCTGAAGTACAATGTCTTGTTGCCTAGTGGGTGGGCTCCAGGATCTAGGCCGTAGCCGTCTTCTGGAGAGACCATGATTTGCTTTTCTTCGCCTTGACGCATGCCTTTGATGCCGTCATTGAACCCTTTGATCAGGCCGCCCTTACCATAGGTTAGGGTGAGCATGTTTGCGCTGTCGCCAAAGGTGGATTGTGGTGTGACGTTCTGGCCCTGCCAGTTGGGTATGCTGGAGTCAAACACGACGTTGCCTGCATCCTCTTGAGTCCAGCCAATGTAGTTCAAGCTTACCTTGGCTCCTTCTTCTACTTGGGTGTGTGGGATGTACTCGGGTAGCAGGGTTGTCTCTTCGCCTTCCCAGTCTACCTTCCACGTGTGGATGAAGCCGCCAGCGATCTCTCTTTCTGTTTTGAAATGCTTGTAGTGCCTCAGTCCATGACCCTTGCCAAAGAATAATCGTACGAATATGCTTTTGTGTTGTGGAATGTTGGTCATTAACGCTTGGTAGTTTCCGTCATCGCTTGGCAGGATGGCCACGCCTATGTCTGCGCCATCTTCATAATCTTGTATGGCCCACTCGCCTTGCCTGTCTAGGTAGATGAGCCCTTTGACGGGTTGCAACCCTTGTTGGGTTGGCACAAAGGCACGATCACCATCTAGAACGACGCCGTTGCTGCACTTCATGTTTGTTTCGTTAACCACGTTGCAGCCTGCAGGCATGCCGGAAAAGCCTGGCCATGGGGCGATCCATCCGTTTGCATCACTTTCTGAGGTGATACTTTGTGCATAGTTGTAGGTTGAGATTGCGTGATCTTCTGAGTAGTTGTACTTGTCCTGCATGTACGCGATGGCTTCCTGGCGTGGCATCTTTCTCGCGTTGACCCAGATGTCAGACTTCTCAAAGTTCCAGCTGCCAAAGTGTCCCCACACGCCGCCCTTGCCGATCATGTCGTGGCTAGTAATCAAGAAGCCTTCAGGGGGTGTGCAGTGAGTGTACTTGAGCACGTTGGTTGTTGCGCTTTCGTTAAATCCTAGACCTTCTAGTGCTTTTTTTGCTTGCGTCTTTTCTAATTTTACCAGCCCGGTTATTACTGCCACACTTTTTGGCGTGAAGTTGATGTGTTGCTCTACGTGTTCGTAGGCTTGGTTGCCGCCGCAGTCCAGCATGCGTAGCAATCCCGCGCTCTCTTTTTCATCAGAGGTTAGCAATAACTTGCCTACCCAGTGCGCCATTGGTGTGTTCTGCCACGCCCCATCAAAAGTCACTGGTCGGTCTGCGATGTATTTGAAGTGGTGGCCGTAGTCCCACCAGCTGGTTATGATTGCGTTTTCGTTACTGTTTGCTTTGATCTCAGTGAGTGAGTTGTACCATGCATCGTTCATGATGGGAACGTCTCCTCTTGTGTTGCCGTAACTTCTTCCTACGGTGGCACTCATGGATAGGGCTAACAAAATAAATAGCAATGGGACTGTGACCTTCTTGCCAATGTTTAGGAACTGCTTGCACAGCTTGCTTCCCCATCGTATGATTTGGCCAGAGGCAATGCCGAACGCGATGCTGAATGGTGGCACCATCATCATGACAAACCTCACGCCTTTGGTGGTTGCGTACATGGTTGCAAAGAACCAAATGACCAGGAAGATGGCGTAACCTGCCTCGCGATGGTTGTTCTCGTCCTTGAGGAACACGGTTCCTAAGACTCCTAAGAAGCTGATGAAGAGTAGTAATCTGCCGAACTGGTTCATGACGTCCTTTAGGGAAATAGCGTTGAGCTCTGCAACAGTGGTGTAGACGTTAGGCCACAGGTTGGGCGCTGCTGCCTCTTTCAACGTCGTGATGCCTAGGGGTGCGAATGGCGCGTCCAAGAATCCTGAGGTTCTTCCTTGGAAGAGGCTGACAAAAATTCCTGAGCTTACGATGAGGACTAGTGCAAACAACACCATGTTGCGCATTCTGTTATCATGATACAACCCTGACAGGGGAGCTCCTTTTGCCACACGGAAGGCGCAGGCTAACAAGAACAATAGGATGATGAGGCTGCCCATTAGGACAAACTTGCCTGCCCACAATCCTAGGAAGAGTCCTACTGCAACGACGATGACTGGCCATTTCATTCTCTGCCACAAGCTTTTTAGGTGGGTGAAGACGCCGAGCACCATGCCTGCGCGTATGATGGCGTACACGCCAAACGTGGCAAGCATGAAGTCGAAGATGTACCACCAGCCGCCCCAAGCGATCGCGTACATGCCCATGACGAGGCCGGTTAGGGCTCCTAGAGCTAGCCGTTTCTTCATGTCCTTTTCGTGGAAGCCAGCGAGGAAGAGGAAGGTTAGCCATAAGGGGAAGAAAATGTTGTACACGTCTGTGTCAGCATGTCCCCATAACGTTCGTCCAATAACTGCAGGGTGTAGTCCGAGCATGGCTACTGCAAAGAACCCGCCAAGATTGCCGCCATACCGTTTTGCTATGAAAAAGGCAGGGATGAAGGTTAAGAAAAGCAACACTACTGGAAGATTGTTTGAGGTCTGCATTAAGGGAGATTTCTTGAACACGTTGACCACCTTGTACCACCACGCAAGCACGTAGGGGTGGAGGTCATGTGGATCGGTGGTGCTGCCTCGTGGCGCGATGACGTGGTCGTCCCACTGCTTGCCATCCTTGATGCGGTCTCCAAGAATTCCATGGTCAAGATAGTTATCTGCCAGCCGTAGGTAGTTGTATGGGTCAATGTCTGGCATGTACAAGTATGTCTGTCCATCTTCTTCGTACTCAAAGTGAGCTCTGAACTGGTTTTTTACTAGTTCGGTTTGCTGTTCTATGACTTCTTTGTTCTCTCGTTTGAATTTTGTAATCCCTTCGTTGATGAGTTCTGTTTTTCTTTCAGCAGGAAGGTTAGGATAGTCTTTGGTTATCTGGTCTGAGATTTGGTTGCGGAAGAACGTGTCTACGCTATTTTTTGCCCACTCTTCTGTCTGTGGCATTTCTGAGGCTTGCAGGCTCATCCACGTGCTGCCCCACGGGCAGTGTAGCGAGCTCACACAAGGGAAAAAGTGAGTGTTGGGAACGAACTGTAGTGCTAGCACGAGAAGCAACACGAGCAAGGTCTTGTGTGTGGTGGCAAACTTTTTGACCTTGCCTAGATCGTCACTTTCTGCGCTGAAGATTCCCTTGACGCTATCTTT
>NYZT01000030.1 GCA_002687275.1 Candidatus Woesearchaeota archaeon | reverse complement strand
TTTCACTTCCCGCGTATGTAAATTAACACACGGCACTCTCCCGGGCTCTGGGTGGTGGCCGACCTTCTCTTGAAAAGCAGTTTTTGATTGCCAACACGACCCAGAAATGAGCGTCGTGTGCTTGTGATGGGACACAGAAGACTTATGGATGTGGCCCGTAACAAAAAAATCGGGGACAGATGCAATAACGAGGGGATCTTTTTCACGAGTAGGAACGTAGAGTGTTGAAGTGTGTGTAGGGGCCAAATGACGGCGCTGCAACAAAAATTTCATGACAAGATCTGCCCGATCATATCCTCCTTGCTCACGCAACTCATCAACGTTCGCAATAAAGTGGTCAAAGCTATGGCCATGGTAAACCAAAACATCAAATCCCGAAAACTCAGGTGTGCGGTGAATAGTGACAACACCCGGATTCGAAACGAACAGTAAATTAGGAAGGTCATAAAGAGGCCGAGCAAAATCCTTTGACAATGCTGGTTGGGGTTCAGCTATACGCATAGCATCGTGGTTGCCAGGGCACACCACGACAGTTATCTCTTTAGGGATTTCTGCTAAAAGCTCAGCACATGCCCTGTATTGCCCATAAATGTCCTGAACGATAAGCTCTTTGTCTTGGTTGGGGTAAATTCCCACGCCATCCACCAAATCACCAGCGATGAAGAGATATTTCACTTTCGTTGCTATCTGTCTTTGTTTATCTGTGCCAGCATTTCCTTGAAGCCAAGTAGTAAACTTAGAAAAGGCTTCAGGAAGGAAATTATTAGACCCCACATGAAGATCCGAGAGAAATAAAGCATATACTTCGTCTGGACATTTTTTAGGTTCTTTCTGCATAGTGTCCGGCCAAACGACAGAGTTCGCAAACATGATGTTTTCTCCTGTCACACCCACCGCCCCAACCACCTCATCCAGCACAATAGACCGTGCTTTTTGGAAGGTATCGGGCTTATTCTTATGAACCAACACCTTGAGTGTCCCTGTAGGGTCCTCAAGAGTAAGAAGGATGTTCCCGTTTTTCGTAACGGACTTCTCAAGAACAAGCCCAATAAGAGCGACGGTCTCACGTTGTCGTTTCTGTAAAATCCGTGATACGGTTGTAGCTGAGCGCAGCTCGGGCCGGCCAAGCAAAAGAGAAGACAGCGCCTTGTACCGGGCATTAAAATAGTGAACAAAATCTTGAACGCTTCTTTTTTGAGAATCCTCCTCGTGGGATACCTTTACAACAACACCCTCCCTTTCCTTTTTTTTGGGTGTGGCCTTCAAATAGGTTAAAAATTCTTGATAGAGCTTCTTGTTCTTCCCGCGCTCGAAAAGTGCCTTCGCCTTTTCCAAATCCCTCCAATTAACGTCTGGGATAGAAGAAATTTGAAGCAATTCAACAAGATCGCGGTGCATGACAAGTAAGGCCTCAACAGGCAACTTTTCCGATAACGAACCGAAAAGCTCCTCAAGGTTCCGGTCTTGCGAAAAATGATTTACGAGATCGGAACTAATCAGCACCCCCCTATCTAAAAAGTAGCTTATTGCTTCTTGTTGTTGGATTGCTGTTGATTTCATTATATCTGAGGGGTGCTGTGCTTAGGGTTACTAAGAGAGGTCCAGACCGTCCTCAAGGTGTTGTTTTGTAGTGGAAAAAATAACACTGGGCACAAGGGAGGTAATCTCACGCGTTCTGCCATACCTCCCTTTTGAAATAACACTAGTGGTGATAATCCCGAGCATGTCTAGCTCTGCAAGAATATCAGAAACCCTCCTCTGAGTCAGGGGCCGAAGTCCTGCTTTAGCAGCAACTGACTTATAAGCACCATAAATTTCCCCCGTGGACACCGATTCAGCTTTGCCCTCATGCAAAGAAAGCAAAGCATAAAGAGTTGCCTGAGATTGTTTGGGTTGCACGCGAACAATATCAAGCACCCTGTCTCGCTCGATTTTCTCTTCAGCAAGATCAATATGGGAGATGTTAATTGCCCCTTCGTTGTTTCGTTCTGCCAGTTCGGCAGAAACCCTCAATAGGTCAAGGGCCCTTCTGGCGTCCCCGTGCTCCCGCGCAGCGTACGCTGCACACTTTTCTAAAACGCCGGGTTGCAAACAGCCCTTGCGAAAGGCCTTAGCCGACCTTTCCCGAAGAAGGTCCTGGAGCTGAAAAGCATTATAAGGAGCAAAGATAATCTCCTCCTCAGACAGAGAAGATCGAGCACGCGGATCAATAGTATCAATAAACACAAGATCGTTCGAAATCCCAACAAGAGCGACCTTAGACTTTTGAAGTTCCTCATTGAATCTCACAAGATTATACAAAATCTCGTCTCCGGCCCGACTGACGAGCTGATCAATTTCATCCAAAACAATAACATAGACCCCTTTCTCCTTATCGATAAGATCAAAAAAAGCCTTGTATACTTCTTCAGTCGGCAACCCAGTTGAAGCGATTTCGCCCCCCAATTCACGAATAAGCTGAGCAATCAGCCTATATTCCGTGTCCGCGACCCTTTTCAATTTGCAGTTCAAATAAAGAGCAATGAGCGGGATATTCTTCCCCCTTGACACCCGCGTTAATTGTTTAATGATGTGTTTTGTAGCCAGCGTCTTGCCGGTCCCCGTTTTGCCATAAACAAACAGATTTGAGGGCCTTTCCTGCCTAAGCGCCGGCGCCAAGATGTTCGCTATTTGTTTAAGTTCGGCCTCCCGATGAAGAACCTGTTCAGGCATAAAATTGCTCTGTAACATGCTCCTATCCGAGAAAATGCTCTCTTTATGCACATAATCCTCAAAAAAACCAACCAATGCTTTATCCCCCATACATCTCCATAAGAAGTGGAGGTATTTAAAGCTTACCCTTTCCGATCTACACCCCCCCACTTCCAGTGGAACTGGCTTTTAAATGGCTTTGTTGTATTTATTTATTATTTATTTTCTATATAGAAAATAAATAATAATAATAAAACAAAAAAAAAAACACAAAACAAACAAAAATAATCAGGAACGTAATAAGGACAAAAGAACACCAAAACACAAAAAACCAACCACGGCCCAACCCCAAACTTCCACACGAAACCAAGGGGCAACCAACAAAGGCAACACAAAAATAAAATTAAAACCAACACCTTCTTGATACACCAACTACACACACCAGCTAACTCCGGCACCCACCCCCACCCCACCAAAACAACACTATAACTCCACTATAACTGCCCATAACGTCCCCACAACCCCAACACCCCCCAAAAAACAACCCAACCCAACACACCTCGCCCGCCAGCACCAATAACCGAAACATTTATATCTCTTTAAGACAAAGAACTAATTTATAAGCTATTTTAGTAAATAAACTAAGCTTAGTAAGTTAAGTTAACTAACTTAGGGCACGACATACGAGAAGAAACATATGACAAGAATCAACATAGAAATCGAAAACGAGCTCCACAAGAAAGCAAAGCTCAACGCCCTTCTCAAAAATATGACCCTTATCGAATACCTTCACGAAGCACTTCAAGATAAGGTAAAGAAAGACCAAAAAGGGGGCGAGAAAGGATGAAAAAGAATGCCCCTTGGATATTCACCTTACTCTTCATAATGGCAACCCTGCCCTTTTCTTCAGCTGAACTTGAAACCTGCGATTCCACTGGCGATGGCGAAAAGAATGGATTCCTGCTCCACAAAAAATGCGATTTTCCACCAGCACTTTGTGACCCCGAAACGCAAGATCAGGGGTGTTGTGATTCAAAGACCTTTTGTGTAGAGGGGGGCCAGTGCTATCTGGACAGAGAGGTCTTACTTTTCAATAAAAAACTCGAAGGGCTTAGTAAAATTCAGAATATAGTTCTCCCCTCTTCTGACCAAATTGGCGTTTGTGGATTTGTGTCAGGCACGAGCGATCTCCCTTACCTTTGGAGACACCCAAACACCAATGCGGACCTCTGTGAAGCGGTAAGCAATAAACAACCAGACCTTTCCAACGGAAAAGAACCCGGAAAATACACCCGACCAACTTCTTTTGTGGGGGGCACGTGTTGCCAGGATAAGTCTTCAGAATTTACCAGTTCTTGCAAAGGCCAGGCGGCGAGTGTGGGCGAAGCCCGGTGCGGTTTCGCAATAGATGACACTTTTTGTTGTTTGAACCCAAATAAAGGAGGATCTCCATGCGTAGATCACACGGGAACCTGCCGGCAACCGAATAAATGTTACCCCTTCGGAACTGATGGGAAAATATTCACCTGTGCCCAAAACGAATGGCACGACCCCGACGACGACGAATTATTTTGCACAGCAACGGGATGTGAACTAGACGGAAACGAATTTGTTTGGGGCATCGGCGGAGAACAAACATGTTGCGGCGACGACCCGGGAGAAAAGACTAAAACCTGCGCATCTAATGCCCAAGAAGCAGTTTGCGGAAATCCAGCAGCGGAAGGGTGTTGTGCTCAGAACAGCGATTGTGTAGCTCAGGGTGGGGGGTGTAGGTCGGTAGGAAAATGTCATGAATTCTCCTCAGATGGAAAAAAGTTTTTTTGTGATGATGGGCAGTGGACAGAGCCAGACGACGGTGAAAAGTTTTGTGAAGGCGTAACAGCTAACAATGATTGCGACAAAGCCGACAAACCATTTAAGTGGAAAATTGGCGGAACCATAAATGACATCCCCCATAGCTCCTGTTGCGGAGACGACGCCGGAGAAAATGTACAAATATGCGACGAATCAACAGAAAGTGGAGACTGCAGCGACCTCCCCGAAAACCTAAACGCATGTTGCGATAAAGACACCACCTGTGTCGGTTCAGACGGCACCTGTAAGGGAGCCGGCACCTGCCACCCATTCGGATCACAAGGAAAAAGCTCATATTGTGACGGTGGCGAATGGAAAGACCCCGACACCAACGAAAACTTCTGTAAAAATGCTGATTGTGGCTATCTATGGAATCTTGGAGGGGACTCCGAAGTAGATGCAAACAAATGCTGCGGCGACGATACCGACGAAAACCCAACAACTTGTATCGACAACACTGGAAATGGGGAAAATGGGGTATGTAGCACAGGAGACAACGCAAATGCATGTTGCAAAGCCCAACAACCAAACGAGGCTAGCTGTGTCGATGATCTGGGAGCCTGTAAACCTCACGGAAAATGCTTTGCATTAAAAGACCAAACAAAAGCAACGGCCTGCCAAGACGGGGCCTGGGTTGATCCCGACATCAGCAAAGCCGTTTGCGAATCTGAAGGATGCGAAGGCCCCGGCGGCTTAAACGGAAACGGAGCATACCTTTTTAACATTGGCGGAAAAATTGGCGAAACAGACCATGTCGGTTGTTGTGGAGATGACGACGGAGAATTTATCAAAATATGTAAAGATGAATCTGACAACGGAGATTGCAGCAACGACCCCGATAACAAAAACGCCTGTTGTGGAGAAAACAGTTGCGTAGACCACACTGGCGCATGCAGGGATTCAGGAACCTGCCATCCCTTCGGAATTGGAGGAAAAGTATCGTATTGTGACGAAGGAACCTGGAAAGACCCCGACGACGACCAATCTTTTTGTGAAGCTTCTGGCTGCGAAGACAGCTCTGAAAAACAATTCACCTACGGTATCCCTGGCGCGTCCTCAGCTGGCACCTGCTGCGGTGATGATGAGGAAACCGAAATTTCTAGAAAATGTGAATTTAACGTTTGTGAAGAGGGCAAAGGCAACGACGAAAACGACAAAGGCTGCTGCCCAAACGCCGACGACTGCGTCTTCAACGGAGCCTGTTTTAATCATCATGAAATAAAAGATCTCACAGACGACGGAGACACAGAACTCTGTATCAATGGAGAATGGCAAGACAGGGACCAAAACCAACAAAATTGTGTTTTTGGCCTACCTCAGGGCGAAAACGTATTCATGTCTGATCCCGCCATTTGTGGAAACAAGCACTGCAACGAAATAACAAAAAACAACGCGGAGTTCTGTTGCGGAGACGACAACCAAGAACTACCCAACCCAGATCCCTCCCCCACCAACATCTGCATTGATGCCGACGACGAGGGCAAAACAAACGACTGCATAAAAAGCAACCTCTATTTTAAAGAAGGAGAGTTCTTAGGAGACGAACTTTGCGAAAAAGGAGAGTTTACCTCCAGAACAAAACTCCTGGCAACGGCGTTAAGACAAATTGCAGAAGACCGATCCCCCAGAGACTTTACGTTGTTTTGCGATTCACCCGAAAACGCACTAAACTATGACCAATACTCCATCCGTGGAAGCAAAGCGAAAAGATACCTTGATGGAAAAACGGGGCTTAATTTACTCAAAAACTCCTGTCGATTAGAAGACGACGCCCAACAACCGATTGCAGAGCTTCCCTGTGTTAATAACGTTTGTGTTCTTGAGTATACTGAATTCGGCAAACAACCAACCATCGTTATGGCCTCATCTTTGAACAAAGAAATAAATGATGGAAAGTTCCCTTTTATTTTTGCAATTGAAGACGCTCTAAACGATTGCGACGATGCTCTAGAACCAAACAAAAAAGACGGCAAGTTTCACCAATGC
>NYZT01000029.1 GCA_002687275.1 Candidatus Woesearchaeota archaeon | reverse complement strand
GCTCTCGCGTACGTCTAGGCGCATGCCTATTTGTTTTTCCAGTTTTTGTACGTTCTTTCCTTCTCTTCCGATAATATCTCCTATGATTGAGGAGGGTGCGTACACTGTCGCGCGGTTGTTGCTTACCTCTACGCGTATGCTGTCGTGGTATCTCTGGAGTTGCTGTTGGATTTGGTTGGCGGCTAGCTCTTCCATGGGCGAGCCTTGCTGTGCGGCGCTTACTGGTACGACGACGGTTTCTTCGCCGTACTTGTAGATTTCTGCCTGGGCGTCTCCTGTCTCGTGGTCCTCCACCACCACGACCGGTCTTGCTAGGTCTGCCTCGGTCATGCCCGAGGGCACTTTTACTTGCATGCTGACGCTTAGCGCTTTTGCTACTTGTCCACCTTTGATGAACACCACGGTATCAATAATGTGGGGTATGACGCCGAGTTCTATCTTACCAATAAAGCGTTGGATGGCATCTAGGGGGTTTGTGCCGTGCACGACCCCTATCATGCCCACTCCTGCCAATCTTAGGTCTGCATAAAGCCCAAAGTCTGCAGGGTTTCTCATCTCGTCAAAGAGGGAGTAGTCTGGCCGGGACAGTAATAGTATGTCGTGGAGTTCTTCTGGGCTTCCGAGGGAGGCTGCCATTTGTGTTATCGTATCTGGCAACACCAAATCTCTGGGTGCCTCTACGGTTTTCACGACTTTGGATTGTTTGGCGTACTCTTCCACCAGTCCTTGGGCGAACGTGCTTTTTCCTTCTCCTGGCGCTCCAGCAATCAATATGCCTTCTGCTTGTTCTGCTATTCTTCCGCGTAGTTTTTCGGATAGTTTGTAGTCTTCAAAGGATAGGTGGCGTACGGGTCGTACTGCGGTGACCTCCCAACCGTCACAGAAGGGGGGTTTGAGCACGACTATTCGGTAGCCTGCCAGGCTAATGATGGTGCTGCCGGGTCTTTCTATCTCGACAAAGGCGCCGTGTCTTGATCGTGCCTCTTCTATGAGTTCTTTGGCTACGTCTTTTACCTCGACATGGCTCATGGGCTTTTTTCTTATGTCAACAATGTCTACCTTGCCAGGCGTGCCTTTTTTGGCTTTGGGTGGCACGAACTCTCTAAGGTGGACGCTCATGGTGTTCTTGTCAAAGAAGTCATCTAGGAGTAGTTTTTTGGGTTTTATCTCTTTGCTTACAAAGATTACTTTGATGCCTTTGGCTTCTGCCACCTTGGCTTGTACTGTGTCTCCTGTGACCAGGGTTGCGTCCTCGTCATACGCTAATTGTCGTATGGCTGCGTCGATCTCTCCGCTTTTTGCTCGGTCGATCTCAAAGGCAGAGGGTCGCTTGCCGCCGTACTTGATGGCGATGCCTTGCTTTTGTGCTATGTCATAGATGCGCTTTACTTCCTCGACGCCAACGTAGCCGGTGCTCCTTCCCCTGTTGGCTTGGTGTTCTAATTCTGCCAGCGCTGCCTCGGGGATGAGTATTTCTTTTATTTTCAACTTCACGGCCTCTCGGCTTAGAAAACACTCTATTAGCGCGCTCGTGTCTGGAACAACTTTCATGTACGATGCAGGGCGTGCTGTGTTTATAAAGATTTACTCGAGGTAGGCGGCGTGGAGGGTCCTTAGTGCAAGCGGTCCCTTGTCTGCGTCAGTACCCATGACGATGCATCGTTCTTTTGGTCCTTGAGAGACAAAACGAACGTTGATTCCTGTATCACCAAGAGTTCCCATGATCTCTGCGAGGGTTCCTCTTCTGCCCACGAGTCCTTTGCCTGCCACCACGACACAAGCCATGTTATCTTGGAACGAGATGTCGTCCATTTCTAGAAGTCCTCCCTTGACCAGTGCCTTGTAGAGGGTGTTAAGGGGTGCGCGTCCTGTAAGCTGGTCTTGGTGGAACACTAAGGAAAAGTCGTCAATGCCCGATGTGGGAAACTCAATAGAGATACCTTGATCTTTGAACACTCTTGTAACGTCTGCCAACACACCTACCTGGTCATTCATGCCATCTTGGGAGATGTCCACTGAACAATAACCTGTCTTGCATGCAGCCCCAACAATCGCTCGGTCAGGATCTGCCTGGCGGTCATACACGACGAGGGTTCCTTCGAGGTTTGGCTCGCTCGCACTTCGTACGTGAACAGGAATGCCTTTCTTTTTTACTGGGTGTAGGGCTTGGGCGTGGATGATGCCTGCTCCTAGGGCAAGGTCTCTCATTTCGTCGTAGGTTATCTCAGAGATAAGCGTGGCGTTCTCAACTAGTCTCGGATCGGCAGTGTAGACCCCTAGCTGATCGGTAAAGTTTTCGCACACGTCGGCGTTGAGGCCTGCGCCTATTTCCATCTGTGTTCGGTCAGAGCCGCTTCTGCCTAAGGTGCGGATGATTCCGTCTACCGTGCGGCCAGAGAATCCTGGTGCGACAAACTCACCATCGCTGAAAAACTTTGCCATCATGTCGTAGCTCTCTGGGAGCACAGCTATACGACCACGAACCTCGGCCACTCGCAAGAAGTTGGCAGGGTCGGCGTAGATACGCTCGGATAATTCCGCAAACAGGTGCGCTTGTGCCTCGTCCCCCCATGCAGCTATCGCTTCTGTTCTTAGGGCACGGGTAGGAAACTCAACATCAAGACGGGACTCTAATTCCTTCTTTATCCCGTCCATGTTCTGGCCAGGATAGATTGCTTCGTACCGCGCAATAATGGCCTCCACTTTCAGACCCATTGCCGCTGTATCGGATTCGGCAGCTAGTGCGTAACAATCATCGGTGAGCTTGATCGTGTGCTCCTCACTAGTGCCAGCAGCGCTGACCACGACCACTCTTCGGCTACCATCAGCCGCCATAACCTTTTGAGCCTCGAGAATTTTTTGTTGGGTGGATAGCGAACTGCCTCCCCACTTAGCTACAGATAACCCCATAGCGGTTATGTCTAAGCATGACTTATAAACCTAGCTAAACACTTCTCCAACGCTTCTGAAGAAGTCTCGGAAGAACAGCAGGAAGTGTTGGTAGAACCGTACGTCGGTGGTGTGGACGAGGAACTTGTCATGGTGGTCGTACTGCTTGCCGTTCTTGTCCTCCCAAGTGATGTCTAGGTTGAGCAGCGTTCGTTTTCGGTTCAGACTCTCTCCTGCAATGGTGAAGAGTAAGGGCTGGTCAACACCGAGCTTTTCTATGTCGATAACCTGGGAGTGACCAGACCAGGACAGCACCACTTTGACGTTTTCGGGCTTGGCAAAGCTTGTTTTTTCGAGGGTCAGGGAAAGATCTTTTTGCTCCCCAAAGCTCACCTCAGTTGGAGGGGAGATGTCCGCCACGTTTATGGCTGGCGTGTCTAGCATCTCTAGCATGATGCGTGAACTTCTCGTGACGTCCTCCCCGCGTAAGGTCGCGGTTATCTCTTGGAAGCCTGCCTTGGTGAAGTATAAGGGAACGCTCATGAGCGTGCCCTTCCAAGGCGTGCATTGCTGCACGCACAGACTCATCTCACCTAGATCGTTAGGCGTGCTGAACGTGCACTTGACAGCGGTTGTTTCGTACTTATAGACAAAGGGCTTCTCTGGTATGCACATAAACTGTACGTCCCCGCTGAGTTTTTTGTCTGACTCCTCTTTCAGCAACGCTTGTTCTTTGGTTATATCGTTAAACCCGTACACGTAGCCTTCTTCTGAGGCAGACAGCGTGGTCTCCACGGTCTCGTTATGGACGGTGTACACATACAAGGGGATGGCATATTGGAATCCTTTTAGCAAGTCTTCGGTGACCTTGACCGCCCAGAACACGGTTTGCTTGCCTCGCGGAGGAAGAATGGCGTACTTTCTCTCCTCAAGGGGCCGCAATTCTTTTACCTTGGCCATCTTGAGCTCCACGGTCTGGTAGATGTTTCGGTTGTTTTCTATGTCAATCACTAACAAACTATACGATCCCGGACCCACCCGGTTTTTTGCCACGCGCATGTCTAAGTCCACAAACGGAGCGTCCTTAGGGCCAAGACTCCTCACGCTCGCTTCGATAGTCAAGGGTTTTAGGCGTAGCTGGACGCCTGTCCCCTTCCATTTGAATCTCGTGCTGGGATCTGTTGTGTCTAGGCTCGTCAAGGTTTTGACATGGCCAGGATTGATCCAGCCGAACTCACCAAACGTGACGTCAAACGGTATCCATCCATAGTCAGGGAAGAACACCTCTGCCCAGGCATGGCCCCCCCATTTTAGTGGGAAAAGATCAGAATTTGTGTACGCCACGCCGCTCACGAATCGGGCCGGGATGCCCATGTTTCTCATCAGCCCAACAAATAAGGTTGTTAGCTCTGCGCACACCCCGCTTCTCGTGCTCAACACCCATGAAGCAGACTTAGAGGCAGGCACGTTGAGCGTGGAAAGATTGTACTGGACGTTGTCTCGCACCCAGATAGCAGCCTTACTAACCAGGCTCCACATCTCTGTCTCTCCCTCGCGCAGCTCTCTCGCCACCTCTTGGACAGAAGGGTGGTTGCTATCCACCAACGAGGTAGATTGTAGGTATTTTCTGAATGTTACAGGCACCTTGCGAATGTCAAAAGGGTAGGGCACAGGGCTGTACACCTGGCCAAGGCTGGAGGTCTGTACGGTTGCCGCGGCACCATACTCAAAGTTAGTTTCCTTTGGATTGTCCCACGTGTAACGCACCTTATCTGTGAAGACCTGCGCTGGCCGGTTAGGCACCAACGAGCGCACTAGCTGTCCCGGATCATTCTTGGGAACAAAGGCCAGGTCTACGGTCAAAAAGTCTAGTCGAGCATACCCCACCTTGTCCACGCCAACAGATCCCGTTAGGTTGATGTCAATCGTGGCCCGGCTTCTCGTAAAGAGATCATCCTCTAGTGCTAGCACGCCAGGTACGAGCAGTAGGAATAACAGCCACCTCATGGACGAGCGTACGCTGTCTGATTTAAATAATCTTGGGAAACTTATTTAAGCTTGGACTTTGACATGCCAGGTATGAGCGAACATCACGCAAGCATCGTACTCTTGGTGGTAGGCTTGCTAGCCGTCGGCCTTGTCGGCCTCAACCTCCAAGGACAGACAACCGGGTACAAGGTTGCCGTGTTTGACACGTACGAAAGCGCTTGCATCGTGGACAACGCCCAGCAACTGTATGAAGACTATGCTGATGAGGACGTTCTAGCAGCTCCTGTCAACTTCTGCTCCTTCCCCGAGGTGAAGAGCTGTGTGGATGATGAAAGAGGCGCGGTAGAATTCTGCGTTGCGTACTACTCAACGTAACATATAAATACCGGTGGCTCTTCGGATTTTTCATGACCAAAGAAAGGTTCTACTGCATGCACTGCCACTACGCATTCTTACGAAAAGAGATGCCAAAAATGTGCCCCATGTGTGCCTCTTCACAGATAGTCGAGTTCAAGCCAAAGACAACCGCTGAACTATTACAAGAGTCCTAGATCTGCGATAAACGGCTTGGCAAAATAGTACATCGCGCCTAGAGCAACGACGGCGATAACGAGCCAGAAGAGCATTTGCTTTGCCAGACTCTTCACCTTTTGACCCTCTGTAGGTCCGGGCGTGTCTGCGACACGCACAGCCTCGTCCAGCTTGTTCACCTCATCTCTCAGATCTCCAGGTCGGTTCAATCCTACGCTCATTACAAGACAAGAAAGATCGCGGTATAAAAGTGTTACTGAAGGGCCGCTCGGATCTTTTCCTGGATAGTTACTCGCGACTCGTCCTTGCCAAAACCAGGGATGGCCCCCTGTGTTTCTGCGATTTCTTGGTCATCTTCATATTCTGAAACAAGCATACACTTTGCTTCCCTCCGCAATTGTCGCACATCCCCAATGAGTTCTACTCCATGCTCACCGTTGGCAGTCAGCAAAGCATTTACTAGGTACAAATCCGCAGGTTTCCCCCGCTCGATGTATGTCTGTGCCTCACCCCACGTTTGTAAGTCCACAGTACGTGCACCCGCCTGACGCGCCATATTTTCTAATAGCAGACCGTCCCTCGTGCAATGTCCTACCACCAATACTGTTTTCAACGCCGCGGCCCGGATTTGAACCGGGGAATCCCGAAGGAAATGAGATTAGCAATCTCACGCAGTAACCAGACTGTGCCACCGCGGCATATACGCATAATGGCAGCGGTAGTTTAAAAATGATGCGGAATGCTTATATCTTAGGCGCACACATTCCCCTCATGCCAAGAAAGGCCAAGAAGAAAGTAAGGAAAAAAAAGAGAATAACTGGCTTCCGACCAAAATTTCTCTACTCCAAGCTCAAGGAGCACGTCGTAGGACAGGACGAAGCCATGAAATCGTTATGCGTGCTCTTCTCACGGCAGTCAAGGCGCGCACGAGGCGCAGACGTGCCAAAAACAAACGCGCTAATGTATGGTCCTCCAGGGTCTGGCAAAACGCTCATGATGCAGACGCTCTGCGAGTATTGCAATCTTCCCTACAGGCGAGTGACCGCGACCGGCAAGAGCAGCTCAGGCCACACCGGCCCAAACTTCATGGACAGCTTTGAGGACATCGATCCTGACGACGGTCGATTCATGGTCGTTCACATAGACGAGATAGACAAGCTAGGGCTGCGCGGCGAGCGAGACATGGAGGAAGACCTCCAAGATGAGGTGATCGCGTTCGCAGAAGGAACAGAAATCTACGATATAAAAACCCACGACATGCTCTGCGTAGCTACCGGCGCGTTTGTTGACCTAGAAGAAATAGTACGCGAGCGGTACAGTTCCCCCGTTGGATTCACACAACCAAAAGACGTTCCAGAAAACCTCTTAGCTCACGCCACCCGACAAGACCTCCTAGAATACGGCTTCAAGCCAGAATTCCTCGCCCGATTTGGAAGGATGGTGCACACCAACCCCTTAGACGAACGCCAGCTACGATCCATCCTCGACCTGAGAAAAGGAAAACTGAATAGCATGATAGAATACTTTAGCTACGAGCTAGACATAGGCATAACCTTTACCAACGGAGCACGAAACTACATCATCGCGTACGCCATGGAGGCAGGGGAGGGCGCAAGAGGCATCAACTCAGCCGTTGACGAACTACTGGAAAACTTCGAATTCGAACAGGAAGACCATCGTGGAAAATCACGAAGGATAGACGCACGATATGCCAGACGCATTCTTGAGGTATAGCCAGCTTTTTGTCTTCGGAGGATCGCAAGATCCTCCTTAAGGACTTTTGATCCTAACTTTTTGTAAAAGTTAGCGGGGGTTGGATTTGAACCAACGACCTGAGGGTTATGAGCCCCCCGGGAACTCCAGACTTCCCCACCCCGCTAACAAGAAAGAAAGGAACACAGTTTAAAAAGGCTTTGATAAGATAGTTATACTAGAAAATCACCCCCGCCACATGGACAAAAAAACAGCAAGAGAGCAGCTGTTGAACCTCATGCGTAAGTCCCACGCTCAGTACTTGCAATCAGAACTCGCAGAGAGCCTCACAACCTTGGCCATCTGTAACGAACTAGCAAATAAGTGGTTTGTGGGCAAAGCATCTTGGGTGCCAAACCTAGTCGCCCTCATCACCGCGCAAAAGGACGAAAGGGATCCAGATGTAAAGACGGTCAACCAATTGTTTGACCTGTTCAAACACTCCCTCGTCCAAGTGCTCGAGATTAGAGACAAAATAACCTGCCAGAAGTGCGGCGTAAAACTTTCAGATGATGCAAACTGGTGCAACCAGTGCCGCGCCCCGCTCTTCACATAGGTTTAAAAAACCGATTCTAGTACCCAACACCATGTATTGTGGTATTGACGAAGCAGGAAGAGGACCCGTCATCGGCCCCTTGGTCATGTGCGGGCTGAAAACCCACGACAAGGACGTGCTAGAAAATCTAGGCGTCAAGGACAGCAAACTACTCACAGACGCCATAAGAAGAGAACTAGCACCCAAGCTCAAGCAGCAGTGCGAATGGTATTGTGTCACAGTGTCACCAGAAGAGATAGACGCAGCAGTGCTAGGAGAGAGCAATCTGAACTGGTTGGAGGCAGAAAAAGTCGCAGAGATACTCAACAAGTTACAACCAAAACAGGCGGTCGTGGACTGCCCCAGCCCCAACATCGAAGCCTGGGGAGACTACGTCAAGGCAAGAGTCCAGGACAAGACCACACACATACTCTTCGAGCACAAGGCCGACCTCAACCACCCAGAAGTTTCTGGAGCAAGCATCATCGCCAAGGTAACACGAGACGACGCCATAGCAAAACTCAAAGAAAAGGTAGGCATCGACTTCGGTAATGGCTATCCCTCAGACCCAAAAACAAAAATATTCTTAGAAAAATACTGGGACAAGCACCCATCTTTGTTCAGAAAAAGCTGGGCACCCTACAAAAAAATGGTGGCGGCCAGCAAACAGCAAAATCTCGACACTTTTAAATAATCCAAGTATTGGCACAAGAGTATGCCAGACGAAGTAGAAGCCAACAGTTTATTTCTCGGAGTAGGCGGACTCATACTCGTCGTTCTCTTCCTCCTCCACCAGTTTGACCTCATCAATCTCAGCAGAGGCATGTCACAAGCGCTATCAGATAAGAACCTCATGTGGGCCTTTGCCATAGCCACGCTACTCTTAAGCATGCAAAGCCTGTCCAGCACGATAGGGCTTTTTGGTCTCAGAGCTAGAAGGAACAGATAGCATTATATAGCCGAAATCTTGCGGTTTAGTCGTGGAAGAACCTAAGGGAACTAGAATCACCAAACTCGTGATGGAAGGCTTCAAAAGCTTTGCCCGGCGCACCGAACTAGTGTTTAACGAGAAGTTCTCCTGCATACTAGGGCCGAACGGCAGTGGAAAATCGAACGTTGCAGACGCCGTCTGCTTTGTGCTAGGAAAAAGCAGCTCCAAGCAACTCCGAGCAGAAAAAAGCGCCCACCTCATCTACAACGGCGGAAAAACAAAAAAGCCAGCCAACAGCGCAGAGGTAAGCATCTTCTTTGACAACCAACACCAGATATTCCCCTTCGAAGAGAAGGAAGTCAAGGTAACGCGCGTGGTGAGAAAAGACGGTGCCTCAAAATACAAAATCAACAACACCACGGTGACAAGACAAGAAGTAATAGAACTACTACGAACAGCAAAAATAGACCCAGACGGCTACAACATCATCATGCAAGGAGACATCACCAGACTCGTAGAGATGAATCCCGTGGATAGAAGGCAAATCATAGAAGAGATAGCCGGCATCGGCGTGTACGAAGAGAAAAAACAACAGGCCATAAAAGAATTAGCCAAGGTAGACCAGCGCCTGAACGAAGCAGAAATCGTGCTCAAAGAACGACAAGGACACCTTAGGGAACTAAAAAAAGAACGAGACCAAGCCATCATCTACAAAGACACCGCAGACAAGGTCAAAGTCTACAAAGCAAGCCTCCTACACAAACAGTACAACACCAAAGAAAAAAGCCGGGCAAAACTCCAAGAGCGAAGCCAAGGAATAAAGAAAAAAATAGGCGAGCTACGAGAGAAGGCAAGCACGATAGGGAATGAGATCAGCATAGCCAAAGAACAACTCAACACGCTAAACAAAGAGATAGAAAGCAAAGGCGAGGTTGAGGCCGCAGAGATACAACAACGAGTCGAAGTGCTCAAGGTAAGCCTGGCCACCAACAAAGAACGCATACAAGGGCTAAGAGAGACCCTGGCCAAACTAACCAAACAACAGCAAGAGATCAAAGAGACCTTCAAAAGCTCAGAAAACAGAACCCAAGAGGTAGAGACAGAAAAAAAGGCAAAAGAAGGACAACAAGAAGAGGTAGAAAAACAGCTCAAGACAGCAGAAGACAAGCTAACCAAGTTCAAAAAAGCAAAAGGGCTAGACTCAGCCCACGAAACCGAACTCCAGATAGAAGAAATAGACAAGGAACTCGAAAAGCTACAAACCGAAGTACACGGACTCCGAGAAGAACAACAACAAACACTACGAGACAAGGATCGCGCAGAATACCAGCTCCAAACCATCCAACAACAAGAAGAAGCCTACAAAGACATGCTCTCCAAACACAAAGAAGAGCTCGCCACGCTCAAAAAACAAAAAGAAACCTTCAAAAGAGCGGTCAAAGAACTCAATGAATTACTAAACCGAGACAGCAAAGAAGCCGGAGAGTTAGGCAAGATAAAACAAAAAGTCCAAGAGGCAAAACAAGAGCTCGCAGCGCTAGAGATCAAACAAGCAGAGTTCCGAGCGGCAAACGTAGACGTGCTAGCCAAAAAAATCAAAGAACAAGTACAAGGCGTCGTGGGCACCGTCGGCGAGCTCGGCGAAGTAGAAGGCCAACACACCATCGCGCTAGAGGTAGCCGCCGGAGCAAGACTCACCAGCATCGTGGTAGAAACCGACAGCATAGCCAAGAACTGCATCAGCTTCCTACGCGAAAGAAAAATGGGCGTGGCCACCTTCCTACCGCTAAACAAGATCAAACCACCAAAAATAGAGACACCGCCCCCAGGCATCAAACGCGCCATAGACCATGTAACGTACGACCCCCGCTACCAAGCCATCTTCCAATTCGTGCTAGCCAACACCCTCGTTGTTAAGGACCTAGAAGAAGCCAAAAAAGTCGGCCTCAAGCACAGAATGGTCACCCTACAAGGAGACCTACTCGAAAAAGCAGGCAGCATGACCGGCGGCTTCAGAAAAAGAAGAAGCGCCTTCAAAGAAAAAGATCTCACCGGCAAAATAGAAAAAACCAGCAAAGACCTAGTAGGCCTAGAAGAAAAAGAACACATGCTCGAAAAAAGCAGAGCCATAACCGACCAAAGAATAACCGAGCTACGACAAGAAAAAGCAACCCTCGAAGGAGAAATCATCAAACTTGAGAAAAGCCTGCACGTCGTGGACGAAGCAGAAGGCAAAGACTACAAACAGCAACTCCAAGAAAAACAAAAAGACCTTGATAAGAAACTCGAAAAGGTCAAAGACGAAATTGATGACAACACCGCCACCATCACAGAACACATGACCAAAAGACAAAAACTACGAGAACAGACCAAACAAATACGAAACCCAACCGTGCTAGCAGAACTACATGCCTTTGAACAGCAAAGACAAAACCTACAAGAGAGCCTCTCCAAGGTCAAAACAGAACTCCACGGACTACAAGTAAAAATCTCAGAAGTCATAGGCGCAGACGTGGAGAAAAACAAAGAACTCCTCGAGGAGTTGAAAAGAGAAGAAAAAGCCCACAAAGACAAAATACAACAATTAACCGACAACATCAAATCCCAAGAAGAAGAACTCCGACACAAAGAAAAAGAACAAGCCAAAGCCAACGTACAGTTCAAAGACATGTTCGCCAAACGCGACAAGTTTACCCACGACATCAACCAAAAAGAACGAAGCCAGCTCATGGTAGAAGAAGAAAGCAGAAGAGAAGAAATGCAAGAGAACGCGATATCGGTAGAGGAGACACGAGTTGCAGCAGAGATGGCCACCATCAACGAAACCATGGCACAATACGCAGGCGTCGAGCTAGACCACGGCAAAAACGAAGAACTGCTACAAAAATTAATCAACGACGGCGAAAGAAAACTCGCAGGCGTAGGCAACGTCAACCTACGGAGCCTTGACGTTTACGACATCGCAGAAAAAGAGTTCAACGTGCTGCAAGAGAAAAAGGGCGTGCTGTTGAAAGAAAAAGAAAGCGTCATCGAACTCATGGAAGACATAGAGGTGAACAAGTCCAAGATGTTCCTAGACACCTTCGACAGCATCAACGAACACTTCCAAAGAATTTTCGCCGAGCTCAATCCTAAAGGAAGGACTGCCACGCTCACGCTCGGAAGCCGAGAAGAGCCCTTCGAAGCAGGCATGAGCATGCGCGTAGAGGTAAGCCAGGGCAAACACCTCGACATTCGCTCCCTGTCAGGCGGAGAAAAAACAATGACGGCGCTAAGCTTCCTCTTTGCCATCCAAGAACACGACCCCGCAACCTTCTACGTCATGGACGAGGTAGACGCAGCCCTAGACAAGGCCAACAGCGAAAAGCTCGCCAAGCTCATCCACGAATACGGCGAGTCAGCCCAATACATCATTGTCTCGCACAACGACGCCCTCATCAACCAAGCAGACATCCTCTACGGCGTCAGCATGAACCCCGAAGCCGGACGAAGCAACGTGGTCAGCTTGAAGGTTTAAGCATCCTTCAGCACGTTAGCAATTTCTTTAGCTGTCTTGTCGAACTGTCTGTCTTGCAGTATGGTCTCTCTGGCGGCTCTGCCGATCTTTAGCCGCGTGGCAGGGCTGGAGAGCAGGGATATCAAGCGTTCGGTGAGGGCCTTGACGTCCTGGCGAGGGAAGAAAAAGCCATTCTTTGCCTCGACAACATAGTCCCCAATACTACCAACAGGAGTTACGATAACAGGAACAGAACACGCCATGGCCTCCATGGTGGCAAGACTGTTCGTCTCTGTAAGACTTGGGAGCACGAACACGTCCATGGCTTGCAGGTAAGGCACGATGTTTGTCTGCGGGCCTGCCAACCGCACATCCTCATCCTCAGGAAGTATATTTGTGATACCCGTACCCACGACCAACAATTTCATGTTAGGAACCTTCTTTTGTGCTTCCTTAAACGCAGCATGCAGCGTAGGAAGGTCTTTCTCATGCGCCAATCTTCCAACAAAGCCCACCACGCGCTTGCCCTGCAAGCCTAGTTTCTTCTTTGCAGCATTCTTGTCACTAGGCTTGAATTTTTGGGTGTCAATACCTAGCGGGATCACTATCTTTGGAGTGTCCACGCCAATGCTACCGATGAGGTCTGCGCTTCTAGAGCTCGCAACAATGATTTGTGAGCACTTCCGGTAAAGCCAGCGAGCGACAAGCTTCACAAAAAATCTTGTCAGCGTCTTGAACTTTTTCACGGCGCTTCCCGCAATCTCCCAGTCCATGACGTGGGCATACAAAACAACAGGCTTTTTTTGCTTGTGCGCTGCAAGAATGGCTAGTCCTCCAACAGGACCTATGCTTTGTGCGAACACAACGTCGCTTTTTGCCACCATCGCCTTGATCGTTCCCCAGCTGGGCATGCTAAAATAGAAATCCCCAAAACGAATGCGCAACAGTTTTGTCTTGGTTACAGGAAAGCGATTCAGAGGAACGCCAAAGTTAGGCGCGATGATCTTGACGTTAAACTGCTTGAGGTGTGGTTCTAGGTTTAGCAAGAAACCAGAGACTCCGTCTACTCGCGGGGAGTTCGTGTCAGAAGCGATGAGCACTCTCATACTCGCCTGAACACCTCTGCGAATTTAAAACCATAGCGTAGCCCGTCTATACGGTTCATGATATACAACTTCCACGTGAGGCTGATAATACTTCCTATCTGTGACTGGTGGACAAAGAATGCCCTCATTTTTTTCTGGAAATGGTTAGAGACATCCACCACCAGCTTGTGTTGCTTTCTTTGTCTTACCGGCAGCAACGTCCACACCTCAAAAGAGTACACCGCACAGGTGAGCACTCTAGACTTTCTTAGGGATTGAACGATGGAAAACACGGCCTGGTGGTCTCGGTGGAGATCGTTAGGCGAGTGCGTGAACACACGCTTAGGATTTTCTTTTCTGATAAGTTTTGCCAGGGCCCGTTTTGCTTTGGTGGCCTGGGAGAGAAATTTTCCTTCTGGCAATTCCAAAAAAACAGTCCCCTTGCTTCCTAGCAACTTGTCCCCCTTCACGCCTTCCTTCATTCTTTTTTGTACGACAACGTCTGGCTTTAGATGGGGATGGCTTAGCTCCCCATAAGAAAAGATCACGGTCTTGAACGTTTTGCCCTGAGCTGCATCTTTGGCCAGCGTGGCGCCTGCCCCGACTATCTGGTCGTCATTATGCGCACATATCACCAAGGTGTGGACCATAAGAACACAATCAAGAGGGGCTTTATAAAATATTACTCTGCGTCCTCAACAGAACCAGAAAACAGGCTTCCCAGTCGTGAGGGAACGTACGCTATCTCCCTTCCCGGCCTGCTTAGGGGTTTGAATGCCCAGTTGCCGTAGCGAAGGTTTGCCTCCACCTGGGCAGGAGTTTTTCCCATTTTGATTTGATCATAAGCAGGAACCGTACCTACAAGGAGTTGGAATGTAAGCACCATGCCACTAGCAAACAGTGCCGGACCCACCCATGCCCGCTCGTACCATTTCATGCCAGAACAAAGGAACATCTCCCTTTTAAAGTTTCTCGGAAATTTTCCGGAAATTTTCCAGCAACGCATGTAAAACAAATATTCGGCGTCCATCATATGACTGCGGTGGATTGCTGGAAGGCGTGGAAGCCAGAGGTACTGCAAATACTCATGAGTATAGGTATGGTCGCGGGATTCATCACCATTCTTGTCAAGGAAACGGATTGGTTAATCGAAAACTTTAAATGGATGCTCGCCTTCTTCATAGGTTATATTTTTCGCAGACAGAGGAAACAAAATGACAAACAATAATACGCACACCGTGCCTGCAACTCTCGTAGGTTTCGTGGTGGGCGCTGCAGCAGCAGGCTTTTATGGCGCCATGCTCGGCTCAGCCCTCGGTTACTGCATGGACCGCGGGGAAATGCTAGCGTAAATGCGTCGACAGGGATTCGAACCCTGATCCTCGGCTTGGAAGGCCGATATTCTGCCATTGAACTATCGACGCGTATACGAGAAAACACCACGCCATCTTATAAACCTACCGCACGAGTGCCTCATGCCACAAGAAACGATTGAAAATGTATGCCCTGCACAGGTAGACTCCGTTGCCTATCATTCTAATCTCGTTCCTGAACCACCTCCCTAGAGGATGGCGCGAGTAGTCAACCACCAAGCATGGCAGGTCATCAAACAAGCTCTTGCCCTCGTGCGTTCTTGCTTGGAGAAAAGCCTGACCTGCGATAAGGTTCTTGCACTTTTTTCCAGGAAGAAACATCCTTCCGCCCCAAAAACTCTCGATGACTCCGTTGAACACGGTTCCCACGATGGACGGGTGCGAGAGCACGTAGCCACGCAACCTTCCTACAGGAGTACGATGGTGGCTTATGCCTTTCCACACGCGATCCAGCTCAAAGCGCGACATGCTCTTCAGCTTCTTTAGACTGTAGACCATGAGGGCTAACAAGACCTGTCCTATAAAATAATATGGGAAGGCTTCTCCGAGAAGCCACCACTGTGGAAAGTACGGGGCTCGTAAAGGACGATTTGTGCGTCTTTATCAGGAGTGCCCTTCCGAGCTATGATGAAATTTTGGGGCGTGTCGGGAAAATAAACTCTCGCGTGCATCCCAAACCAAATTAAGGGGATACCCGTAGGGAATAACGCATCATCATAGCGAACCTTAAGGAAATCCCCTCCCCTTTCCCTCTCTGTTTTTCTAGGGAGTCTAAGTGAGACACTAGCTAGAAGAGGTTTTATTATTCCATGACTGTTGTACTCTCCTTTAGGCAACTCCTCAAAATTGTTTGGAGGAATCAAGGGGAGCATGTTGAGAATGCCATACTGTTGGAGAACCTCTCGCACATATTCTTTGGTTACAAATGTCCCGCCATCATCGAACGCGTGCTTCCATCTTCGGGTACGGAAGTATTCTTCCTTTCCTTCCTCTGTGCGGGTGGTTCTGTCATGGTCAGTACAGAAGAAGGGGTTGTTGTTATCAAACATTCGATTGTCAACAAGCAGGCGATGGTCCCCTGCATCCATCTGGTATCTGTTTTTTAGCTGTTCACCACATCGCGCTTGTTCTGCCAACACCTGTTTGGCGTCTTCTGCATTATATGCCTCAGACCAGCAACGGAGGAACCTCCAGTACAGTTTTGGTAGGTTGGTGATGAGCTTGCAAAGGCCCTGGATGGCTGAGTAGACCGTCCTAGGGGGAAGGTTAAGATCTAACTGTTGGTTTATGACCTCGTCAATACGTCCGTGTTCTATAGCACGGTGTAATTCGGGAACCACCTGTCGCACGTCTTTGGAAACCCTAACTTTGGGTCCGCCTTTAGTCTCTTGTAGTGATTCTTTATAGCCTTCCATGTGGCGGC
This sequence comes from Candidatus Woesearchaeota archaeon, assembly GCA_002687275.1. GTDB lineage: Archaea > Nanobdellota > Nanobdellia > Woesearchaeales > ARS49. The sequence goes on along the minus strand of NYZT01000029.1, from coordinate 32,948 downwards.
CGTAATGGAAAAGATAGTTGTTTAGTATAGATCCAAGAAAAGTTCCGTTGTTCTGGACGTTATCTCTTGCCCAGAGATGGACTGCTTCGCCTACCAAGCAGTTCAAAACGAGGCGGTGCTCAAGCACTGTTTGGAGATCCATGATCTCGCCAACAGGATGGACGAGGTCTGGGCGGTATTGTGTCGCTCCTTCGGGAATCTCGTCAACCATCCTAAAATTTCTTGCCCGCTTTCTGAACTGACGATTGCTCTTAGGGCTGTTGATGCCGTCTGCCACCGCGCCTACTTCCTCACGGATCGCGTTGAGATCGTTCGTTGAAGCGCCCGCCCTGCCGGCCTTAGGTAACTCGCGAGTCTCTCGCGAGCTAGTGTTTCTGCCTTCTGTGAACTCGTTTACCGCCTGGCTGATCAGGCGCAATCTGAAATAAGCCGTGCGTACCGGGCTTTGCTCTTCTTGGTTGCTAAGTTTTCTGCAGAATTCTGCTAGCTCTCCGTCTCCTTGGGCGAGAAATTTCATGTTGTCTGAGTTTGCGTGCACGGTGTTTCCTGTGTACCATCCTTTGACCGTGCTCGCTAGCTTCACGCGGTCCTCACCTCTGTTCATTCGAGCTTGTGTGACGCGCGCTAGCTCACCTACCTGGTCATCGGTGAGATCTAGCTCTCCTAAGACCATAAGATCGTTGAGGTTTTCAGGGTTGATTCCTGTTCGGGTGAATATTCCTGCCTCTTGACCAAATTCTTGGAGTAGGTATTTTGCAAACCGGGTGTGATGGAAGCCTGGAAGGTACACCAGGTTCATGGCCCACGTTCTGTGGCTTAGTTCTGCTATGCCTGCACGTAGCTGTTTTGCGTACTGCTCGGCGTCGTCTGGTCGCTTATCAGGCTCTAGGTATTCCAACCCTTCCATGCCATCCTGGGCTTGACGCCTGTTGGTCACCCCACCAGTGACCGTGGCGTACATAGTGTCTGTAGGATGTGCCCATTTGGGTCCTGTGTCGCTGTCCCACACGGCATAGCGTCCTTCAGGTTTAGGCCCTGAGTTTCTACTCTTTTTTTTCTTCTTTTTCCTACGCATCTTCACTCAGGCATATAAGAAAGCGCAGATTTATAAAATTCACCGTAATTCGTCGAGGAACCGCTCAAAGTCTTCTTCTTTTATGGCGCAACCGCACGCTTGTTCGTGGCCGCCACCTCTACCTTCTACCTTGGCCAGGGCCCTCATGAGCCTCTCGCGGACGTTGATTTTTTCGCCAGAACGCAAGGAGCAGCGCACCTCGCCTGACTTTCTTCTCCCCAAAACAATGATTTTGTCAGGATATTTGGCTAGGAGCTCGTTTGCTAGATCCTTAGTCAGACTCAACCGATCATCTCCATAAGTAAAAACCAGCAAGGGGTCGTCTTTTACGGATTTTAGGGCTTCCTCCCTAAGACGTTCGTACTGGACGTTGATCTTTGTGTAGTATCGCCAGATGTATTTTCCTTGGGGGGTTGTCTGTTCTAGGATTTCTTTAGGATCTTGTATCCTCGTAAGGATCTTAACGTTGGTGTTCACGTCGGAGGTAGACCCTTTAAGACAGAAGGAGAACACTCTTGCTAACACGCCAATCTTGCTGTTGAACAACAGCTCCTCGATGGTCATCTTGCCAAACAGGTAGGGATACTGTTTTTTGCACTCTTTTGCAAAGCTAGGAACGTGCCAGTCTCCTACACAGCCAACCGTGGCGATCCAAAGATCTTCCTTTCTTGCCAGCGGCCACAACAACGCAGGTGTTGGTATGTTCTTTTTTCTTGCTTGGGGGTTGAGATAGGTGACATTTTTGGGCGATTGTAATACATGATGGTCTACCCATATCGTGGGGAGTTTTAGGGAGTCTAGGAATGCTTGGTCTGCCATGGCTATGTCGAGGATAAAGACGCTGTCTGCGCCGTAATCTCCAGAAAGATGGGAATAATCAGTTGTAAGATTGGGGGCTGCCTTCAAGGGATACCCCTTTCCTCGCTGTATTTTCCTGTACAGCAACAAAAAGCTTGCCAGTCCGTCTGGATCGTCATGGAAGAACACGAAAGGTCTCTGTGCAGATTCTATTGCCTTTCCTAGGATGGCTATTTCTTCTTTGGTAAGCATAAAACGCAGAACCAAGCGTGCTTAAAAAGCGTTACCTTTTTAAGAGTAAACCGGGTTAAAACGCTCATGAGTGTTGTCTGTCAAGGATGCCGGAGTTTTAAGACGTTTGGCAGGAAATGCTGGTTTTTCTGGGAGAGCAAGAAGTCCTGCAGCCAGTTCAGGAAAGACGCAAAAGACGAGCCCCACTACCAAGAGAGCGAGCCCATAGCAGTCAAGCTATGACATATGCACTCTATAGGTCACCTTTAAAAGGCTTATTCCACTAGTAACTGTATGGGGACGGAACTATTCACTAAATCAGACGAAAAAGCGTTGTTTCCAAAATCGGATTATAAGAATTTTCCTGATATGAGTCCACAAGTGCATTTTGCCAAGGCATATGCGTTCTTCCGCCACTATAGGCAGGTAATCCAGGACGTCGAGCCACTGTCGGAGATCGGTCAACAAAACTGGGCAAGCATGCTAAACACGTATCTAGCGCGAGTGGCCCATCCAGGATACCGCAAGAAGGGAATAGTACAAACGGTAGGCAGGTGGTTAACCAGTCCAAATGATGGGATAACCCGTCCTGCCCCTGCAACTCTCATCGAGGTGCTTGAGGGCATCGACGTAATCCAGGTGGACGATTTTGGCGAGCTAAACGAACTTCTCCTAGACGAAAAGAGAATACCCCCACACACCTTTGATCAATACCATGCCTTGGTTAGAGAGCGAAAGGGCATGCAACAATCCGCGGACGCTCTTCTAACATTAGCCGGTTCTGGAAGGGATGAAGAATGGCTCGCCATTGACTATGCACTAGATAGAGCAGCAGCTTGCACAGATCCAGAAGATGTTCCTATCGTTTGGAAGAATGTCGTGGGCGTGTGTGAAGAAAACGGAATCAACGAGCAAGAGCTTGTTCTTAGAGCAGAAAATATCCCCGGAGCAGCAGGTCTCATCCGTCAGGGTTTCTCGGCGTATTGGGCAGAAGCCGCAGGACACAGCCACCAACCTAAACGACCAGTACTAAGTTTAATTTAAAGAAAAAAATTATTGCACTTGACGAAGTGCGGTTATTGCTTGGTGCAACGCATTGCCGTTCGCAGTGGACACATTACCCGATACCGCGCCTAGCTGACCCAACTGTCTTTGCTGTGTCCTAATTCGCAACAAGACCGCGATGAGCGCGTCTCGCTCGTTTGCCTGCGCAGTACGTAACTCTGCACAAGAAGGGTCTGCAGGATAAAAGCGGTTCACAGTTGAAGCCTGGATTTGTGCTAGACGGCTTCTAACCTGGTTTATCCCCTGCTTGAAAAGCTGCCAATCCTGTGCGATCTGGTTAGCCTTGAAAGCATTCCAGAATTTCTTAGCAGCTGCCACCGCCTTTGCGAGAGCAACTTTCCTTTCTTCGTCTGACCTAGCAGTCCGCGCTCTTTCAGTTGCGTCAATAAACGGCTGGTATTCAGCTTCTACTCGTTGGATCTCATTTTCAATAGCCTTGATGCGAGACTGCGAATTTGTTATGAAGTTCCTCGCATTCGTCAGCAGGCTTGCAACGTCTGCATCCTGAGCTTTCGCGGCATTTAAGAAACGGTCGAAGCCCTGACCGGTTGTTAATGCTGCAGTCACTGCTGCTGCCTTAGGGACAACGGCATTGACCTTTTTTACGACTTTCCATTGCTTGACTATGGCCTCAGCTAACGCATCTGCTTCACTCCTGACTTGTTCGGTTTGCTTCGCCAAGTGCTCTCTGTGCTTAGCCATTCGCGTTTGATACGCCTTGTTGATCTTAGCGAAAGCAATCATATACTCTGCAAAGCTAATACCTGGCCTAAAGAGCATAACAATGACATTTCCTACATCCCTAACGGTTTCGACTGCATCATTAACTGCGGCATCTGTCAGCGCGGAGATTGCTCCGATGACAGAGACGCCCACTTTCTCAGCCCTGTCTTCTGCTTGACGATCCAAAGCCATTTGTTTTGCCTGGGATTTCAAATTGCCAAAAGCCGCAGCCTTAGCCGCAGCGGCAGTGGATATAGCACCAATCTCGCCAGTTTCATCAGCAATAGATTTCTCTACATCCAGAATGCCTTGTCGAAATGAAGCGTCTATGTATTTTGTATCGACCTTCTCCAAGGATACTGCTCGTTCTTTCAAAAGTGCCTTTAATATGCCCATGGTAATCCTCCTACCCTCGCGAGGGTATATTGTCTACGCCAAACATTGGAGTATTTAATCATTTCGGTGCGTAAGTATTAAATTCTGTGGTGTCTTGGGGAGGGGATGCTCGTCAAGAAATGGCAGGAAATACTGAAGACAGACGTGAAGTTCCAAAAGATGAAGGGATTGGGGGAAAAGTTCCAAGCTTCAGCACCCGCCCCTTTTGTCGGCCGGTACGGCTACCCCCACGTCAACGTAGGATTGTTGTGCCCGCCAGAACAAGGACAGCACACCTGGCAGTATGATGCTCCACGATACTGGCACCACGAAAACTACGGCACAAACGAAGTGGTAGGCTTTCGAGGCGCACTGGTCAACAGCCAGGTAAAGACAAAGGTGCACGAGCCAGTAGAGTTCGCACAGCTGACCGCGTTGGCCATGCGACCGGTGGATGTGGAGGTGCAGCTAAAGAAAAAACCGCACTGGAGCCTAGCAACAGACGACGTCGCAGCCCCAACAGGGCCAAGCGCAGAACTCAGCAAGATAAAGCTCACGAGCAACGCAAAAATCCCCACCAAGGTCGACAAGGTAGTTCATGATGAGTTGAAAAGTGTTGAACAGATAGAAACCTTGTACAACGCAGGCTTTGACGAGCACTACCTCAGCAGAATATTAAGCGTGGGCACGCTAGGACTAGCCAAAAAATTGGTACCCACGAGGTGGAGCATAACAGCGACAGACGACATGCTCGCCAAGCACGTGCTCAAAAACCTCAAAGAACAGTCCACCGCAGACTACCAAATGTACTACGGCAGCTACCTAGGCAACCACTACCTCGTCATGATGCTTCCAGAACGATGGCAGTACGAACTATTCGAGATGATGCTGCCAGCCAAACAACGCCTAGAGGTCAGCACAGACTACGAAGGGTTTAGAGGAAGATCAAGATACGCAGAAAACTGCACAGGAGGGTACTACAGCGTAAGGTTGGCCATCACAGAAAAGCTAGCAGAATTGAAGCGCCAAGCCAGCGTGCTTGTGTTTCGTTTCGTGACGCCTGCCTACGACACCCCTCTAGGAGTCTGGGTGACAAGAGAAGCCACAAGACACGCGCTCTCCCAACAAGCGATTGGTTTTCCGAACAAGGAAAGCATGCTCGCGTACGCAAAACGATTAGTCCAGGAGCACCACGGCTTTGACCTGGGCGAGCTATTCAATCACTCAAAGATACTGAAAGAGACGCAGATGAACCTATTGTCGTTCTAAGCGCTAAGGAACTTCCTTACGATGTAACGTACGAACGGATTCTCATTCTTTTCAATCTGGTACGTATCCAACACGTCATAATACTTTTCTAGGTCTTCGGCAGGAATGTCAATGAGAGGATATTTTTTCTTCCACAATATCCAGTTCATGAGCAATCGGGCGAGGCGACTGTTCCCATCTGCAAACGGCTGTAGAGAGATTATCTTGATATGGACCAGCGCAGCGAGTTCCAGAGGATGCAACTTTCGGTTCTCCGTCTTATACCACCCAAAAAAAGTGTTGAGCTCCTTGGCCAACACGTTCCATCTTGGGGGCACATACGTTGTTCCGCCTATGCGCACATTTCTCTTCAGCTCATCCCTCGTCTTTCCAGCAATCTCGTCCTCTACACCGATAAAGAGGATCTTGTGTAATTTCTTCATGAATGCAATGGTTAATGTGCCTTCGTATTTTGTTATGGCCACCACGCCCCGCTCATGATTCTCAAGTTCCTTGGCGGTTTTGAGATTAGTGAATCCTTTTGGAATGCGGCCGTCCTTAAGTATGAGGTAGGTTTGGCGGAGCGTTACATCTACCCCTGACAGCTTACTGCTATCATACGTGTACCGAATCATAAACTGCTCAAATCTTTTTGTCCGTTCCAGGCCTGTCAGCCTCTTGAGTTCGCACTCATACCTCTTCTTTTTCTCCTCAATCTTGGCCAGATCTTCTTGCGAGAGGTAGATGTTCTTAGGGCTACGCATATCCTGCAGGAATGTGCGCTTAAGGATCTCCAGCTGCTGCTTGGAAGGAAGGTTTTTACCGAGATACCTTGTTTTTTGTACTACTTTAGCACCCTCACGCACGGAGTGAGCGAGCACGTAATATCCCTTTATCTTACGTACGAACACCATAAAAGGACTATACACTACAAATATTTAAACCTTTCGTTTATACACTACGCGGCCCCTGGCTCTTGGACGGTCTCGATTTTTTGTTTTTTGTTTAGACAGGCGCGAACAAATCCAGAAAACAAGGGTGCTGGGTTCAGGAGGTTGCTCCTAAACTCAGGATGTGCCTGGGTGCCCACAAAGAAAGGATGGTGGGGGAGTTCGATGAACTCGGCAAGCATGGTGCCATCCACTCGTTTGTGATAGCCACTGATGACAAGACCTCGATCTTGGAGTTTGGTCAGATAGTCAGGGTTGACCTCGTATCTATGACGATGGATTTCGATGACAGGATTCCTGCCCACCATGCCCTGTCGTGCCGTGGGCAGCTTTTTTACTTCCTCAGCATCCTCTTTCATGCGCTTGACATACAAGGAATGCACTAACGAGTTTTGTAACAGGTTGGCAACATAGCCACCCAACCGCATGGTGCCTCCTTTTTCTTCAACCTTGCCCTGCTCGGGCATGAGGTCTATGACCTTGTCCGGAACGTTAGGATCTATCTCCGCGGAGTGCGCTTGCAATGAGCAAACGTTCTGGGCAAACTCTACCACGGCTAACTGCATGCCATAGCACAATCCTAGGTACGGCACGTCGTTTTCTCTGGCGAACTGGATGGCTTGCAGCTTTCCGTTAACACCTGTCGTGCCGAACCCGCCAGGCACGAGGATGCCGTCAAACTGGGAAAGATCAGGAAGGTCCTCTGCGTCAACGAATGCAACGTTCATGCCCACGTCATTCTCTGCTCCAGCATGGGTGAGGCTTTCGTAGATGCTGATGTAGGAATCTTTGAGCGTGAATTTTCCTGTGCTTACATACTTGCCCACGATGGCGACGTTGATTTTTTTTGCTGGCTCAAGGATCAGTCGCACTCGCTGCTGCCACTCATCCCAGCTGATGACTTGTTTTGGTTGGATGCCAAACTTTTTTAGCAATTTCATCCCTAGATGCTGTCGCTCAAAGTTTAGTGGAACCTCATAGATGCTCTTGACGTCTGGCGCGCTGATGATGTTTTCTGAGCTAATGTTTGCGTACGTCTCGATCTTTCCCTTGCGCACGTCATCCAGATCCAGGTCTGCCCTGCACAAGATGAAGTCAGGGAAGATGCCGTACTCGGACAGCAATCGTATGGCTGTCTGTGTCGGTTTAGTTTTCATCTCACCAATGTTTCCTGGCACCGGAAGGTAGGTTATGAGTGCATACGCTACGTGTTCATGTCCTATCTCTCGCTCAAGACTCTTCATGGCGAACATGAATGGCAGGTTCTCATAGTCTCCTATAGTTCCCCCCACTTCCACGATGACGAAGTCAAAACCCTTGCCAGCATCACACACGCGTTTTTTGATCTCGTCAATCACGTGCGGGATGAACTGCACGGTCTGTCCTAAGAAATCGCCCTTGCGTTCTCTGCCAATGAGGGATTTGTAGATCTGGCCTGTCGTGATGTTGTTGAGCCGGGGTATGGGAAATCCCAGAAAGCGCTCATAGTTTCCTAGGTCTTGGTCTATCTCTCCACCGTCCATGGTGACCCATACCTCTCCGTGTTCTGTGGGTCGCATGGTGCCTGCGTCGCAGTTGATGTACGGGTCAATCTTGACCGCGGTGACAGAATAGCCATAGTTTTGCAGGATTTTTCCTATGCTAGCAGCAGCGATGCCCTTTCCTACCCCGCTCATCACTCCACCAGCTACGACGATATAGTTTGTCACGATTATGACACAGCACACACCTTTATAGCGATATCGGTGGTGGAATGACTAGGTTAGAGCGTAGTGCTTGGAATCGTATTAAACCGTTATGTTCTACCACCGATGAGTATAAGAACTGTAAAAACTAGGAGAGGTCATGACGCAGGCCTTCAAAAAAGCGCTGCAGGTTGTCAGGGTCAGCTTTGAGGCTGCGAGAAGGACAGGGCTGGCAGGCGAAGAGGGAAGTTTTACCAAGTTTGAGGAGCAGCGAGCAGACGCAAACAGAAAAGCGTACTGGAGCGCGATTGAACGATTGCAGCAGGCCGCAGCCAGCATGCCAGATGCCGAAGTGCAATCATTAGTAGAAGCGTTGCAGCAGGCAAAGGATGCAGACAAGATCGCTAGCACGCTCATGGAGCTCGGCCAGGTCCAGATGGCAGAGCCAATCATTACGGAGAGTCCTGACTTCACCGTGCCAGGCATCTCAGAACAGGTAGAGGCAGACAAGGCAGAGATCGACATCTGTTTTAGCCATGGAGCCTACAGAAGCTCGGTCATTCTGTGCGGCAGGGTGCTAGAGGCTGCCTTACACCGGAAATATTTCGAAGCAACAGGAAAAGACCTGTTAGAGAAAGCGCCCGGCATGGGCCTGGGGAATCTGATAGGAAAAATGGCTGAGGCCAACATCACCATTGACCCAGGACTAGGCAACCAGATCCACCTCATCAACCAGGTACGCATCCACAGCGTCCACCAAAAACAAGAACCCTTCTACCCCACCAAAGAACAAGCGCGAGCCATCATGCTCTACACGTTTGACGTTATTAGGAAGTTGTTCAGTTAACCGTCGCCTTGATCCTTCGCACGCCTGCAGAAATGCTTTCTTCTTTCTTTATTTTGAACGTGCCAACATCTTTGGTGTTCTTGACGTGCGGGCCGGTGCACACTTCCTTGCTTATGCCAGGGATGGTGAAGACGCTGACCTTCTGCTCGTCGTACTTCTCGCCAAAGAACGCGATGGCGCCTGCCTTTTTTGCATCTGCAAGAGGCATCTCTTCTCTTGTCACATCAGTGCCTGTCTGTATCCAAGTATTGACCTGCTTTTCTACCTGTTCTTTTTCTTCTTGGGTCAATTTTCTTGGAAAGCTGAAGTCAAAGCGTAATCTTTCTGGCGTGATGTTGCTGCCTTTTTGTTGTACTTCATCGCCAAAGATCTTCCGCAAGGCTGCATGGAGTAGATGGGTGGCGGTGTGCAAACTAATGGTTTTTTCTGAGTGGTCGGCAAGGCCTGAGGCGAACTTGTCGCCCTTGCTTGCCTCTTGGTGTTTTTTGAAGGCCTCGTGATAGCTTTTTTCATCCACGTTAAACCCTCTCTCTTTTGCTAGCTCTACGGTAAGCTCTAAGGGAAAGCCGTGGCTCTGGAAGAGCAGGAAGGCTTGGTCGCCAGTGATATCTTTGGTTGCTATCTTGTCAAAGATTTTCAGCCCTTGCTCTAGGGTTTCTTTGAAGCGTTTCTCTTCGCGCTGCAATTCCTCAACAATTCTTGATTCGTTCTTCAGCAGCTCAGGATAGCGTGTTTTGTATTCTTTGATGACCACGCTGGCCACCACGTGACAGAAGGTCTGGTCGATGCCTAAGTTCCTGCCGTACCGTACCGCACGCCTGATGAGCCTTCTTAGGATGTAGCCTTGGTCCATGTTGGAAGGCACAACGCCGGTGTCCTCACCTAGCACAAAGGTGGCGGTTCGGATATGGTCCGCGATGATTCTCTCTGCTTTGTGGTCTTGCTTTTCTGCTAACTCTCTTATGGTTGCGAGTATGGGTTGGAACAGTTCAGTATCATACACGGTTAGCTTGCCTTGTAGTGCCACAATGGTTCTCTCAACGCCCATGCCGGTGTCCACGCTGGGCTTGGAGAGCGGTTTCAGCTCTCCGTCTTCTTGCTTGTTGAACTGCATGAACACGTTGTTCCAGATCTCCACCCAATTCTCATCTTCAGGATCAAATTTTGTGGGCGGATTGTCTTTTTTGTAATAAAACATCTCGGTGTCTGGCCCGCAAGGACCTGTTTTTCCTGCTGGCCCCCACCAGTTGTCTTCTTTTGGTAGGAAGGCTATGCGTTCTTCTGGCACGCCAAGACCTCGCCACACCTCTGCAGCCTCCTCGTCTTTGGGTGCATCATCATCGCCCGCAAAGCACGTGATGGCCAGTCTTTCTTTGGGTATGCCGAGACATTCTTTGCTTGTTAAGAAATCCCAGCTCCACTCGATGGCTTCTTTCTTGAAATAGTCTCCCAACGACCAGTTTCCGAGCATCTCAAAGAAGGTGAGGTGGGTGTCATCTCCTACCTCTTCGATATCAGTCGTGCGTATGCATTTTTGGACGTCACATATCCGTTTACCTTGTGGGTGTGGCTGTCCGAGTAAGAAGGGAACTAAGGGATGCATTCCTGCCGTGGTGAATAGGACTGTGGGATCGTTCTCAGGAACAAGACTAGCGCTAGGAATGACTACGTGCTGTTTGCTAGCAAAAAAGTCCAGATACTTCTTGATCAGCGTCTTGGCGTCCATGGAGGGTAGACTTTGGAGGTCCTTTTTAATCTTGCCCCTAATAGTAACCACAGAACAGGCGTGACTTCGAGTGCAGTATAAAAACGATATATATAAATAACACCTGCGCTCTTTTTGGCGCTATGGCAAAAAAACAACAACACGACCATTCAATCTATATCTTAGCCTTGATCGCTATCGTTGCCGTGGCTACGATCAGCATGCAAGGAAATCCTTGGGCGCAGTCACCACCCGTGATCGTTCCTGTGGATCCGATAGGCAACGTACAGGTGGACTACATCCCACCTCCAGTACCCTTAGACGCGTATGACACGAGCATTCCTGTCTACGAGCAGAGTCCTGCGTTGCAAGGACCACCATACCCTAACACCAACTACCCTTACGAGGCAGTGGGTGACTGGTACCCCGACTCTGATGCTTATGGCGCTGAAGAATCCTATGGCGCACGATTTAGCTCGGCAGGCATGACCCGTCAGCAAAGATATGGTTTGCGAGAACAGACGCCCTATGTTGGTGGAAACACCTTCTCAGGCTATGGCGAGAATGAGGCGTATGGCAGCAGGTTCTACACGAGCTTTGTAGACCGAGGCAGCGCGTACAAACCGCCTCTACAGCCAAGAACAGACCAAGTGCCAGACACAGGTCAACCTCGAGTGTCAGGTTAAAGCTTGCTGATTGCGATAGCTAGACCAAGCAAGGCTAGCAAGCCTACAAGCGTTAGGAGAATGATCTCTAAGACACCACGCTTTGGCTTTTCGGGCTGAGGCTGTGGTGGTTGCGGTTGGATCTGCAACACAGGCTTGTCTTCTTTTTGTTCTTTAACTTGGTTGCAGTTAGCATCCTCGATGATGTTAACAGGCGTTCTTGCCTCTGAGGATCGTCTATTATCTGAGTAGTGAGCAGAAACAACGACTTCGTACAGGCCAGGCTTGCTACACCTTGGCAGGCGCAGGAAGATCTCTTCTGTCTCTTCCTCATCCTCAGACTTGACACGGTCGATGTAGTCAACACCGTGCACCCCTAGTGCAGGGATGGCCACAGAAACACGTACGTCGTTCTCTGTCTTTTGGCCCTTGTTGTCCACTCTTACTTTTGCGAGTACGGCTCCGCCGGCTCTCACAACGTTAGGGATAAGCGTTATATCTTTGATCAACACGTCATGGCGTTGGCTGTTGATGTGGAGGTCGAAGTCAGTAACCGTAGCCGCGCCAAACCTGTCAGAAACGATCAAGCGTAGCTTGTAATCGTCTCGGTCAACCTCGTTAGGCAGGCTCAGCTTGAGCTTGCGTACGTAGGAAACGTTGGCATCTGCCTGGAATAGTTCCACAACGTCAGAGATGCGCTCTTCTAGTCGGTCGTTGTGCTCGTAGCCAGAGATAAACGCAAGGATCTCCACGTTGTCCAACTGTGCGGTTGGGGTTACCTTGATGCGAAGCGTGAATTCGTCGTCTCGCTCGACATCCAAGCGATTGACAGAGCCAGAAACAAGGCGTACCTCATCTAGCTCTACGCTATCAATCGTTAGGGGAAGGGCGAGGGCGGCTGTGGCGCATAACAAAAGCGCGAACACAACACCCAACGTTCTTACAGACCTCATGTTGCTACTGGAAAGTGGGCTTAGCTTAAAAAGATGCGCTAAGCACGCACTCTCGAGTGGTAAACGATCCAGACAGGGGCGATGACGACAAACGACATCATTTAAAAAGCAGCTGCCACCCATAGCAGTATGATCCGCCAACCCATCGTCACCATCATGGGCCATGTCGATCACGGCAAGACACGCCTGTTAGACAAGATTAGGGGCAGCGCAGTCCAAGAAAAAGAAGCAGGCGGGATAACCCAAGCTATCGGAGCGAGTATTATAGGTAGCACGGTGCTAGAAAAAATCTGCAAGCCACTGCTCAAAGCCATGAGCATGGAACTCACCATCCCCGGACTACTCTTTGTTGACACACCAGGCCACGCAGCCTTTGTCAACCTAAGAAAACGAGGGGGCAACCTAGCCGACATCGCCATACTCGTCATAGACATCAACGAGGGACCCATGGAACAAACCCTCGAGTGCGTCAAAGTTTTGAAAGAGTACAAGATTCCGTTCGTGATAGCGCTCAACAAGATCGACCTCATCAAAGGATGGAAAAACGACGTCACGCTCAGCGAGGCAGCCAGCAACGCCATACCCTCAGTCCAAAAAGTCTTCGAGACAAAACTGTACGAAACCATAGGAAAACTATACGAGCTCGGCTTTGAGGCAGAACGCTTTGACAGAATCCAAGACCACACCAAAACACTAGCAGTCATCCCTGTGAGTGCGGAAACCGGCCAAGGCATACCAGAACTATTAATGACCGTGGCAGGACTCGCCCAACGATTCTTGGGAGAAAAGTTAGTAACCACAGACATCGCACGCGGCACGGTGCTAGAGATAAAAGACCAGAAAGGTGTCGGCAAAGTGGTTGACGCCATCATCTACGACGGCAGCATCAAACAAGGCCAGACCATAGTCATGGGCGGCGTGGACAAGCCCGTGGTTGCAAAAATCAAAGCCCTCTTCCAACCCGCACCCATGCAAGAGATGAGAGTGGCAAAGTTCAAACCCGTCAAAGAAGCGTTCGCAAGCACCGGCGTACGCATAGTCTGCCCAAAAGTGGAAGAAGTGGCAGCAGGCATGCCCATCATAGCAGGCATGAGCGAGACAAAAGCCAAAAAAGAAGTGGAGAAAGAGGTCAGAGAAGTATTAATCGAGGCAGACAAGGAAGGCGTCATAGCAAAAGCAGACTCCCTAGGAAGCTTGGAAGCCCTCGTCATGCTGCTGAAAAAACACGACATACCTGTCAAGAAAGCAGGCATCGGCAACATAACCAAAAAAGATCTTGCCGACGCAGAAAGCATGAAAGAAAAGAATTCCCTGCACGCCGTTGTCTTAGGATTTAACGTTCCCAAACAAGAAGGCGCCATCACCAACGACGTCATCTATCGCCTGATAGAAGCCTACCAAAAATGGGCGGCCAAGCAGAAAAAACGCATCGAACTAGAAAAACTCAACGAGCTAGTAAAGCCATGCAAGGTCATGGTGATGAAAGGGTACGTGTTCAGACAGAGCAATCCCGCAATAGTAGGCGTCCAGGTAGAAGAAGGAGAGCTACGAAACAACATTCCGTTGATGAACGACAAGGGAGAGCACGTCACGATACTGAAAGGCATCCAGCAAGAGAAAAAACAAGTGGACCATCTCAAAAAGAACGACAAAGGTGCAGCATCATTACCTGACGTCACCGTGGGCAGACAGGTAAGCGAAAACCAAATACTCTACAGCGAGATCTCAGAAGAACAGTTCCTGCAATACAAAGAGTTCAAAGACACCCTAACCGAAGATGACAAGAAGGTGCTGAAAGAAATCGCAACCATCATGCGGGAGCACAACCCAGTATGGGGAGTATAAACCCGCTCAACAGGAAACAAGCAAAGCCCATCCTCCAACAGATAGAAGAACATTACGGAGCAAAACTAGACTGGATGGACCGGTATGCATTGATTCTGACAGACAGACACAAGCTCTACCTGATCAATCGTGACATAGAAAAAGTAGAGTTGGAAAAACTCAACGTGAGCAGCGTGGGCCTGTACGTGGCAGAGATCGGCAAGGGAGTAAGATTAAGCATCGAAGGGGCGCAGATGGTTGCGAAGACAGCCACCCAAAACATTCTCGAGCTGGATGAAGACCAAGCAAGGGCATGGCTGCGAGGTGAGGACGTGCCCTTGCAGGGCACCGCAGGCTTCGTACTCATCAAACACAACCAAGACATTCTCGGCTGCGGCAATCTCAAAGAAGGCCTCCTCCTCAACTACGTACCCAAGAACAGAAGGATACCTGTGTAGGGCCCGGCGGAGGCATTGAACCTGTTACCTATTGGGGACGATTCCTTTATATACTGTCAGGCGATATCTGCCCTGAGTGAGCATGGACACAGTTACGAGTCGTAGAAGAAAGAATAAGTATGTGCGATTGAACGGCCGCCTCGAAGTAATGTTGAGCTGGGTAGGCGTTGGTAGCCCTAACCAGTGCGGCGAGTGCTCATCCACGAGTGTGTATGAGCACCATGTTCGCAACACAACCACCAACGGAACCGTGCGGGTCAAGAAGACGCAGATAGGCTACGCCTGCCTTGGCTGTGGCAAGCACTACGAAGAGTACGGCAGGGTGAAAAAGCCTGGCGAGAGAGATCCAGAAAATCTCGCAGCGATGTGGGACTTGACACAGAGCGCCCTGGAAGACCAAAAAGCTAAGAATGGATCTCAATAACGTCTTGGTCTTGTAGCACCCTCGCCTTATCCCGAATGACCTGGCCGCCGAACTTTGCCGTGGGACCCCAGATGCGGGCGTACTTGAACTTCTTTGCAAGATCCCTATGCACCTTTTCGCAGATCTCCTGCACCGTGCTATCTTTGCGCACGATGAGGGGGATGTCCATGTCTGCTTTTTTGCCCACTTCCTTCATGAAGATGCGCATGAATCGCAATTTTTTGTACAATTTGCGCTTTAGTGACCTGACTCCTTCGCCAGTTTCCCCACTAACGACGACGTCGGGTTTTATGTTTTTGATTAATCGTTCTCGGGTTCTCTTGTCGACAAGATCTATCTTACTTATGGCCACCAATGCAGGGATGTAGGCGCGGTTCCCCTCCACGACGTCGATCAGCTGGTCTACGGTGATGTCCTCTCGAATGATGACCTCGGCGTTGTTGATGCGCATGCCATTGAGCACGGTTTTTATGGTTTCCTTATCCAAAGAAAGCTTGAGGGTGCTGTGGAGGTCTATGCCTCCTTTGGATTTTTTGGTCACTTTTACGTCAGGCAGGGCTTGGTTGACGCGAACGTTGAACTCTTCTACCTCGCGTAATAATGCGTCATAGTGTTCTGGGTGCTGTGCGTCCACCACGACCAGTATGGCGTCACAGTTACGAATCACCCCTAAGACTTCTTTGCCTCTTCCTCTGCCAGAGGCTGCGCCGTGGACGATTCCTGGCACGTCTAGTATTTGGATTTTTGCGTGGTTGTACTCTAGCAGTCCAGGAACCACGCTTACCGTGGTGAACGCGTACGCAGCGGCCTTGCTTTTCGTGCCCACCAGCTTGTTTAGCAGCGTGCTCTTTCCCACGCTAGGAAAGCCTAGCAACACCACTGTTGCGTTGCCAGACCTTTTGACGTCAAAGCCCTTGCCTCCTGATTTTGCGGCGACTCTTTTCTCGTTTCTTCGCCTCAGCTCAGCAATTCTTGCCTTGACAACGCCAAAATGGTGTTCTGTGGCCTTGTTGTACTGGGTGTCGCGCAGCTCATCTTGTAGGCGCTTTATCTCTGCATCGTAGTCCATAAGCCTCTAAGTCACCAAACCTTTAAAAGCATTTTTGGTATGCATGACGTATGAACCTCTTACACATCCTTGAGCTGGTGGCAGAAGCCGTCATCATCCTGTTCATAGGATTCATGCTGTCCAGGATTGGCAAGGCCCTGGCATATCGCGTGCTCCATGAGGCTGAGGTTAACCGGTTTGCCAAGCATGTTGGCCTAGAGATCGAACGCTCATTCTCCATTGTTACCCAGTACTTGTTATACGTTGCCACCATCGGAGTAGCCTTACACACGGTTGGCGTGTTGACATGGGTGCTAGCAGGTCTAGGTGTTGTGGTAGGCCTGCTCGCGATAGGTACCATAGTTCTTGAGGCTATCGAGGTAATTCCTAACTGGCGGAAGCGAAAGCCTCAGCTTGAAGGCAGGCAAGTCACCACCAGGCAAGCCTCAGGCAAGGTGGTCAAGGTAGGAATAGTGGAAACGTTGATAGAGACAAAAGAAGGTTTGGTTGCGGTGCAGAACAAGTTTATTCGAGCATGACCATGACGTTCAACAGCTGTGTCCTGGTGAAGTCTTCTAGGGCTACGTCATGGGATAGTTCTTCTACTGCGTCTCTTGCTTTACACTTGCACAGGGGGGCCTCGCTTTGCAACAACGTGATAATGCGTGACAACTTTTCCTGGACGTTCTTAGGCACATCTTCCTGAGAAACCTCCTCTAGCACGTTGATGACAGGATCGTTAGTCATTTTTGCATGTCCTTCATTATGGTTTGTTGCAAGGTTTGGCTTTCTTCACGCAACTTTTTTTCTTGTTTTTCTAGCGTGTTTATCTTGAGTTCAAGAATTTCTTTTTTTGAGGTTACGTCTTTGGAGAGATCGTCCTTGTTGGCTTGCACCATTAGGTTTCCAACGATACGGAATGCGGTTTTTGCGTTCTTGAGTTCTTTCTCAGCACTTTCTAGCTCAAAAAAGTTGCTCTGCAGTTGCTGCTTTTGCTGGGTCAACTGCTGGACGTTTTGTTCCATGGCCTGAAGTTGGCCAAACTTTTCCTGGACTTCTTTTTTGGTCATACTGCTTTAACCGTTGTTGGCTTGCTTCTGCCTTTGAATAGGATTTTGCTTCCACAGTAAGGGCAGCGTACTCGCTTGCCCATCATCTCCTCACTAATGCGCTTTTCGCACATGAAACACACGTACTTGACCATTATTCTTCAACCTCTTTTACCACGCGTACCTTGCCCACCGAGTATGCCTCGTCTGTGAACGTAGAGCCACATGCTTTGCAATCATAGATGCCAATGCTTTGGCGCTTTGCCTTAGGCTTCATGCAGTACGGACATTTCTGGGGCTTTTTTTGTTCGTTCTCTATCTGGGCACGCTTAAACCTTGTCGTGCGTCCATAGCGAGAGCCAAATCGTTTCACCGCCCCAAGTCCCTGCTTTTTTGCCATTGACTCAGAAAAATAAAGGGCCTTTTTAAAGGTTGCTGATGAGGGCGGATGTTGGTCAACATTTATAAGCCCGTTTCGTGGGGGTAGCACTATGGCCTCAGCCCAACAATTGTACAAGCTGAAAAAGTTCATCAAAGACATCACTAGCCACCGCGCTCTACATACCGAGTTCGTCACGGTCTACGTGCCAAAAGGGTATGACATGAACAAGATCATCCAGCACCTTAGCCAAGAGCAGGGTACTGCCACAAACATCAAGAGTGCGGTGACGAGAAAGAACGTTATTGACGCTCTGGAAAGAATGATCGTACACCTACGCTTGTACAAACAAACACCTCCTAACGGATTGGCAGCGTTCTCTGGCAACGTCGCGGCAAGAGAAGGGAAGGTTGACGTGAAAGTTTGGAGCATCGAGCCACCAAATCCGTTGAACACCAGATTGTACCGTTGTGACAAGGATTTCAAAGTGGACATCTTGCAAGAGATGCTCACCACCAAAGAAACGTACGGACTAGTCGTGGTAGACGCAAGAGACGCAAACATTGCTTTGCTGAAAGGAAAAGCAATAATCCCGTTAGCAAAAAGCCACAGCCACATTCCCGGGAAAATGAAAGCAGGAGGGCAATCATCCGTACGGTTTGCGAGCAATCGCGAACTAGCCATCAAACAACACTACAAAAAAGTCGCAGACCTCATGAAAGACAAGTTCTTACCCCTAGGAAACGATCTCAAAGGCATCATCATGGGAGGTCCAGGGCCAGCAAAGTACGCGCTCGTGGACAGCGGCTTCCTTACTGGCGACGTACAAAAGAAAATCATCGGCATCAAAGACCTCTCCTACACAGACGACTTCGGACTGAGAGAATTGGTAGAAAAAAGCCAAGACCTGCTGAAAGAAGCAGCGATAACCGATGAGAAACAATCAGTCCAGCAATTCCTAGAATTGCTAGCCAAAGAACCTGGCAAAGTTCGTTATGGCGAGAAGGATTGCAGGGCTGCAGTAGAGTTAGGAGCCGTCCAGACCCTCCTGGTTTCAGAGGCAGTGCCAGACGAGACAGTGGAAGAACTCGAAGAATTGTGCAGCCAGTACAACACCGAACTGAAGATGATCAGCACCGAGACCACCGAAGGCAACCAGATAAAAGAGCTAGGACTGGTGGCAGCCGTGCTAAGATATGATATGGGAGAGTAAGCACGCAAACCATAAATACTTCTTACACAAAATAACTCCATGGACATTTTGTACGAAGCCATCTGGCTCATGTGGAAAAAGGTAGACGTTGAGACCGAGGTACGGTATAGCGGCCGGTTCAAAGGATACAACGCCAACATCCAAAGAAAAGGAAATCTGGTGACCCTCAACCTAGCAAAACAATGGAAAAGAGTCAGCAAAGACATCCGGCTCGGCATCGCCCAACTACTCGCATGCAAACTCCTAAAAAAGAAAGAGCAAACCTTGTACATAGACCTCTACCATAACTTCATGAAGCACGCACATCTAGGCGTGCTAAAAACAAAGTCAGACCCGCAACTCGAGGCAAGCTTCAGCAGAGTTAATGAAGAATATTTCAGCGGCATGATAGAACCTCCCAACCTCATCTGGGGCAAGCACGCCACCAGAACACTCGGCACGTACGATTACGGCACAGACACCATCAGGATAAGCGCGGCACTCCAAGACGAAGAATTGTTAGACTACGTCATGTACCACGAACTCCTCCACAAACACCTAAAGTTCAAACACGGCAAGAGCACCCGCTACCACACCAAACAGTTCAGAACAAAAGAAAAACAGTTCAAAAACGCGCTAGCCTGCGAACAAAAGCTCAAACGCCTGTGCTAACCTTTAAGAGCTCCCTCCCTCTTCACACCGCATGATCCTCATTGACAACATCGTACGTGCCGCACCCGCAATCCACAGAGAGGTCGTGGATGAGCACATGGCAGACAGGTACCTCCAGCGATGGAAAAAAGAAGCCGGGGTCACCTCAAGCACGGACGACATAACCGCAGAAACAGACATCGCCATCGAAGAAGAACTACGCATCAAGCTTGAAGAAGAGTTTGGCACGACAAGTGGCTTTGTCGGAGAGGAGACAGGCGACCACGCAGAACCAGGCCAGCCCTGCTGGGTGGTCGACCTTGTAGACGGAAGCACGATACGCTTGATAGGTGGAGAGCTGTGGAGCAGCGTGCTAGCACATCTCGATCCCGCCACACAAAACATAGACTTTGTCAGCGTCTACCAGCCCACCAGAGAGACACAATACCTGTACGTTACCGGAAGGAGAAGCTGGAAGGAGACCCTCGTACACGAAAAAGAACGGCTGCCACGAAGACGAGCCACTTTTCTTTCTCCCAGCAGAAGCTCAGCTCTTGGCGAGCTCAGAGGATGCGCGTACATCCCTGCCAGATACAAAGAAAGAATGCCCGGCATGGACGGCAAGCTAGAAGGCATCTTCAGATACATCCACCACCCAGAAGTCAAGGACGGCCGAGACTACGGCATAGCCAACGTCAGACCCGGAAGCGGCAGCGCCTCTCTAATGGCTTGTCACGTTGCAGAAGGGGTAATGCACTTCCAGGTGCTGTACCAACAAGGAGCATACGACCTCTTAGGTTTTGCCGTGGCCAAGGGCGCAGACTGCCCCACAAGCGCGGGCTTGCAAAGACATGACGCAGGCGACATCGGCAACATCACCACGGTAGGCGTGGAGAGAGTCAACGGTGCGGTGTACAACAACGAAGCCACAAAAAAATTAGTGAACGCTCTCCTCCACCACCCAGAAGTCAGCACCATCGACGAACTAACAGCGCTCATGCAGTAGCAAACCTTTATAAACTCCCAACTTGTGAGCAGAATCATGGATACAAAGAATGTTCCTGCTAATAACATCAAAGTTGGCAGTTTCATCCTCATCGAGGGCGTGTGTTGCAAGGTAGTAGACACAGCCACGAGCAAGAGCGGCAAGCACGGCCACGCCAAGTGCAGAATCGTAGCCGTAAGCTTGGTGGGCAACAAGAAGAAAGACATCGTCATGGGCTCACAATCCTCAGTAGAAGTTCCCATCATCGAAAAACGAAACGCCCAGGTCATGAGCGTTTCTGGCGACACCGCAAACGTCATGGACCAAGAGACCTACGAAACACTAGACCTACCCATCCCTGAAGAGCTCAGTGGCCAGGTAAAAGAAGGAAGCCTAGTGCTGTACTGGGTCATCGGCGATGACAAGGTGATCAAACAAGTTAGGGAGGGTAACTAATGGCAAAATTCCCCGAAGCAGAGGCACGACTAAGGATTAGCAAGTTCGTGTGCAGACGGTGCAAAACCGTCATGCGAGGGCCAAGTATCAAATTCGTCAAAGAAGAAATCAAATGCCGCAATTGTGCCGGCAGGGCTTTCAAGGCGAAACGTAAAAAATGAACGACGGGTTGCTCACCATAATCTTCATAGCGTTGGTGTGCCTCCTTTTGTGGCGGCACCGACGCAAGGTCCAGATCCAAGGAGCCTTTCCGCTCCTGTACGTAGTCTTAATGCGCACAGGCATCGGGCTGAAAAGCATGAGCAGGATCGCAAACCGCTTCCCCCGCCTGTTTAACACAGTATACACCCTAGGTATAGGCGTTGGCTTTGCCGGCATGGCGCTCATCCTTGTAGAACTCGTACGCGTCACGGTAAAACTCTTCCAAGGAGGGGCATCTGGCGTCGTACCCGTGCTCCCCATAGAAGCAAAAGGAGTGTTCTACGTTCCCTTCCTTTACTGGATCATCAGCATCTTCGTTATCGCACTCGTTCACGAGCTAAGCCACGGCGTCGCAGCACGAACGTTCAAAGTACCCGTAAGAAGCTCGGGAATCGCCTTCCTTTGCGCAGTGCTTCCCATCATCCCTGCAGCATTCGTAGAGCCAGACGAGGCCTACCTGCAAAAGCAAGGCATAAAAAAGCAACTAGGCATCTTTGCAGCAGGAGCGCTCGCCAACATCGTGTTTGGCATACTCTTCTTGCTATTCGCGCTAGGAACCGCCTGGGCGGTCCAAGACATCGTACACGCACAAGGGGTTCGTGTGACTAGCGTTATAGAAAACAGCCCGGCGAGTGACGCAGGACTGCCAGAAGGCATACGCATAACCGGCGTCAACGGGCAGGAGGTCACAGATACAAAGGATCTCATGGAAATCTTAGAAAGCTCAAAGCCTAACCAAGAATGGGCGATAACCACGAATGAGACCAGCTATCCATTTGCGCTTGGCGCGAGGGAGGATGATCCTGGCAAGGCATACATGGGGTTGAACCTCCAAGACAGCGTGCTCGTCACGCCACAGAACGCCATCGATCACATAGCCATCTGGTTCTTAGGACTGTTCAGATGGTTGTTCGCTTTGAACATCGGCATCGCGCTCTTCAACTTGCTACCCATCGGACCTCTAGACGGTGGAAGAATGCTCAAGCTCGTGCTTGATCACTGGCAAAGACCAAAACTATGGAGATTTGTTAGCGCGGCAGCATTCTTGCTGGTTATAGGAAACATTGCCGCAGGATTCATCTAAGATCGCGAAAGTATTCTAGTCGCGGAGCGACACTCTCGGGAAAGAATATTTCCTCGCCATCAGCAACAATACGCGTGGGATCAAGCTTTATTTCGTAGTAATGCCATCCCTCCCCTGGAAGATAGATATCACGGCAGGCCCTGCTACCAAACGCGCATTCGGTAAAGTATCTCGCCCCAAACACTTCTGACCCTGACTCGCTAACGTTTCTGAGCAGGTTGGAATAATGGAAAAGGTACCACTTTGCCTTGGCGTTCTGGAATGAAGGAGAACATGCCTGGAAGTTAGGATGTTCTATCTCAGCATGCAGGCTAGCCACCTCCATCAAATCGATAAGGCCAGAAGGGTTTGCCACCTGAAGAAGGTCAGGCACCGCACCCCAGGGAATTCCGTCAACATCCGAATGGTACTGGTGCGCGTGTTTGATCTCATGGAGGAACCATGAGGCAACGTCATACTCGTTCTGCGTGCTTGCGTCACGGAAAAGCTTGGGCAAAAAGTAAATGATGATGTCTTCTCCGCCCCCCAGTTTAGTGCCTCGCTTGGCCGGCCTTGTTCTTGCAACAACTCCTGGACTAAAAAAGTTGTCCGGAAGGGTTTTTCTTACCTCCTCATCCACCAGCACCACGGTGGCATAGTCTGGCAGGTCTACGCGATCGTCAAGCAGGGCAAATTCTTGCAAGAACTGGTTCCATACTTCTGGATCCTGCTGTGCTTGATGAAAGGATATCGTTCTCTCTAGGTCAGGTGGCCAAGAGGGAGCGATGTCCACGGTTTTGGCAGCAACAGACTCTGGAGCAGGCACAGAAGATGACGTTGACGTGCGAATAATACGCTTGGGAGGCTCATAATTACAAATCATCACCCCTACAAGAGCGGCCAGCGTTGTCGTTAACCACCATACGCGACGCATACGGGCGTTTAGGAACACACCCTTTATGAACGTTTCCCTAAAGAATAGTATCTTTTTTCTACGTTGTTGCCCCAGCTATACTTGCCCTTTTCTGTCTTAACCGCAGCCACCTTGAACAGGCCAATCTTTACCCCCTGGCGAAGATGGTAGTAAATGTTCTCCACCGTGGTAGGAGGAAAACGGTCTAGATAGAGCTTATGAATCTTATAACCATACGCCTTGCCCACCTCTGTGAGAATGGCGATGATTCGCTCGCGAACGATGCTCCCTGGAGGACGGCCCCGACCCATATCCGGAAAACATCCGACAGGCATAAAAACCTTCCGAATTTTCTTCTATATAGAAAAGAAATGGACGTTGCGTGGATAACCCAAGACTTTCCTGCCATCGCACAGGCCGAGATAGAGACGCTAGCAGGAAAGTCAGCAAAGCAGAACGGCGACCTCGTGTTTGTAGAGGCCTCGCTAAAAGGATTAGAAAAAAGGCTCGCATTCACGAAAGCCACCTACACCCTGCTGTTTTCGTGCACAAAAAAAGGCATGCAAAAGGCGTTCGAAGCCCATGACTGGAAAATAACTAAAGATTTCCGTGTCACCACCAGCAGGAGCCCGCTACCTGCTCCCTTGCTCGGCCATTTTATCAAGACAAAGTCAGGCAAGCAGGTAAACCTGCACACGCCCACCAACCACGTCATGGTGTTTGGTCGCGACAAGATACACGTGTGCCAGCTGCATGGTGAGAATGACTCTCAGTTCGAGGAAAGAAGAGGGAGGAACCGTCCGGCAAAGCACCCCACCACTATGCACCCCAAGCTCGCAAGAGCGATGGTCAACCTGACCGGAATCAAGAAGGGAACCTTTGTGGATCCCATGTGTGGCAGCGGAGGATTGCTGCTCGAGGCAGCGTTGCTAGGCTTTACGTGCGAGGGTGTTGACATCGACAGT
This sequence comes from Candidatus Woesearchaeota archaeon, assembly GCA_002687275.1. Lineage (GTDB taxonomy): Archaea > Nanobdellota > Nanobdellia > Woesearchaeales > ARS49. The sequence goes on along the minus strand of NYZT01000029.1, from coordinate 9,020 downwards.
AGGTTGCTTGCCAAGGCACAGCAAAACCTGCAGTATTTTGGTGTCTCTTCAAAGCTAACAAAGGCAGATAGCACCAAGCTCAACAAAAAACTCAGCCATGTCGCGCTAGACCTGCCCTACGGCAGGGGCACCACAAGGAAGGACTTGGAAAAAACATACCAAGCCATGATCTCCATGCTCGGGCGCAACCTCAAGGGAAAGGCAGCCATAATGTATCCACACTGGGCAGACGTGCCTGCGCTGGTCAAGAAGGCAGGGCTGTCTGTTTGCTACGAGTTAGAAGCCTACTCGCACAGATTGCTCACTCGGAAGATTGTTATTGCAAAGCGTTGAGTTCTCTTGCCAGCGCCAAACGCTCTTCGTAAGGCGTCACAGAATGCAATGCGGCTTCATACTGCGCACCCCTAAGATGATAGACCTCAAACAGTCTTCCCTTAAGCGCCTTATGCGTTAGACGACCCGTCTTAGTCAAATGTCTCTTTATAGGATCGTATACAAACTCTCGCTTGTTACCGTTTACCTCGACTACCGCGTGATGGGCGAAGAGGGCCTGGATGCCGTTTTCAGGAACTCCAGCAAGTTTGGCCTGGTCAGAAAGATGCTCGTGAGAAAAAAAAGTCCATGGTCCCTTACGCTTACAATCTTGACTCTTACGAAACATATCACCTAATTTTTGCGCGTGACATAAAAAGTTATTCGTACATGCTTTTGCTCGCTGCAGAATCAAAATCAGACACCACTATCGTCCGACCCTTGAGGTTCCTGTCCTTTCGGTTAATCGCACCTAGGTATAGTTCGATTTCTGGTCTCCCTCTAACCTGTCGTATCGCACTCCTGCCCATCTCAGCACGCCAAACAAGATCATCTATCCATCCGTGAGAAAAACGCTTCCCATTTGCCGCGGCATCCTGGATTTTGGCCTCAACCATAGCCATGACGCTTGGTAGAGGGACGACCTGCCACATCGAGATCACGCTTTTGATCGTGTAGTTTCCCTTAGTGCTTAGCTTTCCAGGACGCTCGTCAAACACCAAACTGACATAGTCCCCTTTCAGCCTCACACCGTTTCGTGACTCATCAAAGAATTCGGAGGGCGCAGGATGGTCTAGCACAACGAGGTTATCTCTTCTCCAGACTCGGTTCGCGCGGCAGTACATAGTCTACCATTCTACCAAACCGATACTAAGACGCTAGTACTTACCATTCCGGCCAAGATGCCACTATGTAAACTTTCCTTACTACTAGAACGTTGTGACTACTTTTTCAAGTGTTTTGCCAGGTACAGCGTCGTGGACACAATAGCGTCGGGAGATAGAGAGATACTATCAATGCCTAGCCGGGCAAGCCACACCGCCATCTCCGGATAGGTCGAGGGCATATCCCCACAGATGCCAATCTTCTTCTTGTGCTTCTTGGCGTTATGGATTGCCAGCGAGAGCATGGTCTTCAGGGCCTCTCCTCGCTCGTCATACAGATGGGCGATGAGTTCTGAGTCCCTATCCACCCCCATGGTGAACTGGGTGAGGTCGTTGCTGCCAATGCTAAACCCATCAAAGATCTTGGCGTACTCTTCGCCAAGAACTACGTTCACAGGGATCTCACACATCACGTACACTTGCAAGCCTTTTTGGTGTTGCTTTAACCCGTTCTGGGCCATGATCTTCAACACTTTCTTTCCTTCTTCTGGTGAACGACACATAGGGATCATGCACTTGATGTTGTGTAGGCCAAACTCGTCCCGAGCCTTTGCTAGCGCTTTGCATTCTAGCGCAAAGGCAGGCGCGTAGGCTTCTGAGTAGTAGCGCGCAGCCCCTCGCCACCCAATCATGGGGTTGGCCTCTACTGGTTCGAAGTTTTTCCCTCCGATAAGGTTGGCGTACTCGTTGCTCTTGAAGTCAGAAAATCTAACAATAACATCTTCAGGATAGAACGCAGCACCGATGGTTCCTATGCCTTCTGCTAGCTTGTCCACGAAAAACTGTGCCTTGTCCTTATACCCTTTTGTTAGCTGTTCTATCTTTTTCTTAGCATCCTTCTCCACCTTCTCCGGACGTAACAACGCTAGAGGATGGATTTTGATGTATTCATTGATGATGAATTCTTCTCTTGCTAGTCCAACTCCGTGATGGGGCAGCATGGCAAGATCGAACGCCTCGTCAGGATTGCCAATGTTCATCATGATGTTGACCGGTAGCTTAGGGATGCTCTTTAGAGATATTGTTTTCACCGTGAACTTGAGCTGGCCCTTGAAGACCTTTCCTAACTCTCCTTCTGAGCAGCACACCGTGACGTCCTGGCCCTGCTTTAGTCTTTCTGTGGCGTCATTCGATCCTACGATACAAGGCAGGCCTAGCTCTCTAGAAACAATGGCTGCATGGCTCGTCCTTCCGCCGCGATTGGTGACTATGGCTTTTGCCTGACGCATTATAGGTACCCAGTCTGGGTCAGTCATCTCGGTGACGAGGATCTCTCCTGGCTTGAACCGCTCGATGTCGTGCGCCTCTTTTATTATGTTAACCTTGCCAACCGCTATCTTCTTACCCACGGCTTTTCCAGAGACCAACAGCTCGCCCTCCTTCTCGAGTTTGAACTCTTCGTACGAGTCGCGATTCTTGTTGGACTGGACGGTTTCTGGCCGTGCCTGGACTATGAATAACTCTTTTGTAAAACCGTCAATGGCCCATTCGATGTCCATGGGCGTCCAGTGCCCTCGTTTTTTGGAGTAATGATCCTCAATAATGCACGCCCAGGCGGCAAGTTGCAACACGCCCTCGTCACCCAAGCAGAAAGTTTCGCGATGGCTCTGTGGCGTGGGCACCGTCTTGATGGGCTTTGTGCTGTCTTTGGAGTAGATGATCTTGGTGGCCTTCTCCCCCAACCTTCTTTGGACTATGCTGTGGAAGCCCTGCTTCAGGGTTGGCTTGAAGACGTACCACTCGTCTGGGTTGACCGCTCCCTGGACCACGTTTTCTCCCAGGCCATAACTGCCGGTTATGTAGACAACGTTAGGAAAGCCGCTCTCTGTATCAAGCGTGAATATCACTCCTGCGCTGCCTGCATCACTTCTTACCATGCGCTGGCAGCCAATGCTCAGGGCAACCTTGAAGTGATCAAAGCCCTTTTCTGCGCGGTAGGCAATCGCTCGGTTGGTGAACAAGGAAGCAAAACAGCGCTTGCACGCGTCCATGAGATCATGCTCGCCGCGGATGTTCAAAAAGGTCTCTTGCTGGCCGGCGAAGCTCGCGTCAGGAAGGTCCTCTGCGGTTGCAGAGCTTCTTACGGCGATATCAACGTGCTGTCTTTTGGCCTCTTTGGACAGTTTGCGATAGGCAACAATGATCTCTTGCTTTAGGTCATGAGGAAAGTCACAATGGGAGATGATGTGGCGGCATGCTTCACCCGCCTTGGCTAGGGCGCGAACGTCTTGATGGTTCAACCCCTTCAACGCCCGCTTTATCTGGACGTCTGCTTTGTTTTTTTCCAAGAAATGACGGTAGGCTGTTGCGGTTACCGCAAACCCGTTAGGAATACGAACCCCTTGCTTGGTAAGATTTTGGTACATCTCACCCAGACTGGCGTTTTTCCCGCCAACAAGGCCCACATCCTCTATGCCCACCTCTTTAAACCAGAGCACGAGGGCATGCTTCTTGTTCATACCCTAAAAGGGGAGACCACTCATATATAAACTATTACGACTGGCGAGTACCACTCCTCAGAGCGAAAACCATATAAGACCGAAGCCCTGGCATAGCAACCATGGACCCGTTTAGCTGGCTCTTCCAGCACGAAGAAGGGAGCAGTGTGGAACACGCATTATTGCACGATCTGTTCCAAGCGCGAAGAAGCAAGCAGCACGTGATGGCACAGGCCCAGAGCAGAGAGAATCCCTTCCTGCTGCGTCACCTTCCTGCGCTGAATGATCGATTGTTGCAATCTCTAGGAAACATCCAACAGGCAGGAACCGCGTTGCTCATCCAGAAAGTGGTGGAGCAAAGCCACACCCAACTCAAAGAAGCCATCCCGCATCTGAAGGGCCGTCACAAAAAGAGAGCCAACATGGCACGGCAGGCGTTAACCCAAGTTATGCAGTCCAAGAAAAACATGCAAGCGTTTGCCGGAGAGGCCGCCATAGACTGTGCCCGACAGCTGTCCAGGGTGCACAAAAGCTTTGCCCTGCTCGACCGATCCTTGAATTCTCAAACCCAAAGCGTTGAGGACAAGGACTGGGAAAGCGTCGCTCACTACGCGATCCAAGAACATGAGGCGCACGCCACCCTAAATGAAGGACTCCAAGAGCTAACCAAGCACGTCATTGGCTGCGCAGAAGCAAAATATTTTTAAGCAATACGAAAACCTCTCTCTCATGAAACGCGTCTTACTGTTACTGCTCTTGGTTGGCTGCGCGCCAAGCTTCGACTTTGCTGGCGTGGAAAAACAAGTAGACCAACTAAGCATCAAACATGGCGGTCCAGGGTGGAAGCTAGAAGCCATCGATGGGCAGATGAATCCACTAGACACCATTGAAGCGCACATCACCGATCTCAAAAGCTTGCAAGCACAGCTCGATGGCAAGCCACAGAAAGAAGCCAGCAGCCTGTTAATAGAGACACGCCTCAGCATGCTCCAGAGCCAGCAACACTTCCTAGAATCACAAGTGCTAGACCCCCGACCGCTAGCAGAGATGGTGCTACACGGCGAGGAGACCCTGATCAACGCCAGCATCGACCTGTTCAGATGCGAGAACAAGAACAAAATAATAACAGCCACCCTCTTACTAGAAAGATCCTTATCTCGAGCACACGACGCCATCAACCAGCTGGACTTACTACTCCAGCAACACGAGTTTGCCCGCCCCATCGTGGGAACAGACGATGACAGACCAGCATTCTACTCCGCAAGGCTAGGCAAGGTCTGGACAACGATAAGAGTGAACAACGTGCTCGTGAGCAAGTGCCAATAAGACAACCTTTTTAAAGGAACCAACTGTTGATTACTTAATGGAAATCAAGATTCTCGAAGAGAGCAAAGACAAGCTGTTGTTTGACGTTGAGGGAGAGACCAGCACGATAGCCAACGCATTGAAGCAAGAGCTCGAAACAGACAGCCACGTCAAGAGCACCGGGTACAACGTACCCCACCCACTCATCGAAACACCCCGCATCCTTGTGGAGACAGACGGCGCAGATCCAAAGAAAGTCGTCGTGGAAGCCTGCAAAAGACTACGCAAAGAGATCTCCAAACTCAAAGACCAAGCAAAGGTGCTGAAATAGGCAAAAGCTTATTAGTCAACAACATCTCCAAAACACATGACAAACGAGTTTTTAGAATTTTGCAGGACACCCTTAGGAAGATATGTAGGCATCGGAATCCTACTGTATGGTACATTCACTGGGGCAGGAAATCTATTTAGGGGCATTCTCGAAGGTGTTAACACAAAAACAACAAGAGTGCAATACGAAATGGACCCTTTTGCAGAGGACGCACATCAAGCCACCCTAAAGGTCATTGACAGACATCTCACGGTACATGGCCAACAAATGTCAGGCAAAGAGATAAGTGATGTTCTCAAAAGCGCGTCAGTACCTAGCCTCGAAGCAGAGGCGCCTGAGTAATCACGGTTCTATCTTTTTGAAGGGTTTGCTGCTAGTCACAAACGGAATGTTTTCCCAGTCACGCACCGAGCGGACGCTCAGATTCTTTTTCCACACTGCAGAGAGCACCGAAGTATCACAGCCGATCTCACGAAGTCTACCGATCAACGCAACCAAATCCTTCGGCAGGCACTTACCACCAAAGCCCCCTTCCTCGCTCACGTCCAAGTGTGAGCCGCCAAAACGCCGATCAGCCGTACAGATGGCTTTTGCTTGTTCGTAATCTGCGCCAAGATTTTCTGCAGCCTGCGCAATCTCGTTCGCAAACACCACCTTAGTTGCAAGCAAGGCATTCGCCATGTACTTACCAAGCTCTGCAGTGGTAAAATCAGCAGTCATCACCGGAACGCCAGGCTGGATGGTGGCGTACACCTCCTGCATCCTCTTCCCCACCTCCTCGTCCTCGACCCCAAGCACGATCCTGTCAGCATTCATGAAGTCCTCGTAAGGCTGTTTCTCTGTTAGGAACTCAGGATTAAAGCAAAAACGAACGTGTGGATATTTTTCAGCCAGGCTTTTCGTGGTGCCTGGCACCACCGTGCTCTTGATGACAAGGATTCCTTTGACCAACGATGCCGCTCGCTTAACAACACTCTCCACGATGGATAAGTCAATCTTGTCGTCCTGCATCGGCGTGGGAACACAGACAAAGACAACGTCTGCCTTGCAAGCGTCCTCAAACGAGGCAGAGGCAACATAAGGATCATGGAAAACCACCTCGTGCTTTAGCGAAAAGCCTTTCGCCAGGGCTCTTCCAACAACACCATAGCCAATGATGCCAATAACCATAGAAACCATCCCCTTCTCCCTCTTCTTAAACGCTCTGGATTTGTGATTCATAACCCAAACGCTTTTATCCTGCACAAACAGACGGGCACCATGTTCGTTCGCGTCAAGAAAATATCGGGCAATGACTACGCCTACCTTGTGGAGAACGAGTGGACCAAGTACGGTGCCAGGCAACGAGTGACCGCCTACCTCGGCAAGGTGATACGACCAGAAAAAGCAGAAGAGTATCCCTACCCAGAACTCCAAAACCACAAGCAAGCAGTCCAAGCGCTAGTCCAACGAGAGCTACAAAACCACGGCTTTGAAAAAAATGACAAGCTTTGGAGCAAGGAAGACATCACCATAAACTTAGAAAACGGCGAGGTCAAGAAAAAAGGAAAAAATGTAGCACTAGGCATGAACGAAGGATTCCTCACCAAAGAAACATACCAGCAAGCAATCAACTTCAAGCTCGGCGAGACCCATGACGAGAGCGCAAAAGCACTCGCCGCCGCCTGTCTAGAAGCAGGGATTAAGCTATCAGACGCTGCCTTTGTTAGGCTGTTCGAGCTGCAAGAAGAAACAAAAATAGAGCATTGACGGTTTCACAACATTTTTAAAGAACCTCCTGATTGTGAGCCCCATGGTCCCAAAACATATCGGCATCATTCTCGACGGCAACAGACGGTTTGCCAAGCGCCTCATGGTAAAACCATGGAAGGGCCACGAGTGGGGCAAGGACAAGGTACACAAAGTGCTTGAGTGGACCAAAAAACTCGGCATCAACGAAGTAACCTTCTATGCTTTCAGCATGCAAAACTTAGGAAGACCAAAAGTCGAGCTAGACTACATCATGAACTTGTTCTGCGAGGGATTCGAGGAACTAAAGGCAAGACTGGCCGAGTTAAAAGAAGACGGCGTACGCATCAACGTGATAGGACGCACAAAACTACTCCCACAACCACTCCAAGACATCATCAAAGAGGTTATGGACCTCACCAAAGACCACGGACCAAGAATGGTCAACTTCGCTCTTGCCTACGGAGGAAGAGAAGAGGTCATGGACGCCATCACCAAGATAGCCCACCAAGTAAAAGAAGGAACGCTAGACGTTGACAAGATCAACGAAGACACTTTTGAAGAAAACCTCTACCTAAAAGACGAGCCAGACCTTGTCATCAGAACCGGCGGAGATCAAAGAACGAGCAATTTCCTGCCCTGGCAGAGCGTGTACTCCGAATGGTTCTTCCTAGAAAAATACTGGCCAGAATTTGAGGAAGAAGACCTCCTCCAAATCGTGGAAGAGTACGGAAAACGCGAGCGACGATACGGAAAGTAGAAGCATTTATATACTAGATCGTCCTTATATAGGAGTGACAGAAGGGTTCTTATGACAAAAGTTCGAGATCTAACCGGGATTTTAGCCGCAGGAATAGGCACGACAGCATTTGTGGTTACCAGCGTATTAGTCATAGCAACAACCATTAACGACTCATGGAAGGAAAACCGCCTATGGTACCGCAACATGAGCAAGGCCAAGGTGGCTATGAGCATACAAGACGGACAGCCCGGCCAGAGCGTGGAGGACCAAAGAGACTTCTGTGTTAGAGCAGGCATCAGCCCCTGCCACATAAACTATCAAGGTCGGATGGACCTCAGAAAAGTTGACCCTGTAGCCCTAAAAAGAGCTGTGGACAGCTACGAACAATAGCTAGCTTTATTACTTCTTCAAAAATAGCAGCATACATGATAACCCAAACCGCGCTACCGGCAGCAAGACTTTCTAACATTGGGAGGCACGTAGATGACGTGGCTCCTGGAGAAGGCGCCCTTTGCTCGCGGCTGGCAGACAACGTTGAAAAAGCAGACACCGCCCTTACCGTGGTGCAGTTCAAAGAACAGCTAGAGATAGCAATTCGAGACGGAGACCCAGAAGATTATGCTGCAGGACCCAAGGGTGTTTTAGCGCCTGTACAAAGACTCTACATGCTCGAAGTGGTACTGCCTGCGGTTCTTACTAGACCCTTCCACCAAGCCCTTCGGGAAAGCTACGGATTAAAAGAGTAGCTTTATAAACTACCTTCCAACTTTTACCATAACCCGAACACTACCATGCGTCGCATGGCAGGAGGGACTATGAAAGAAGAATTCCTAAAAGCGTGGAAGACTGCAAAAGAGAGCTCACCTAAACGGAAGTTTACCCAATCAGGCGAGCTCATCATCGCGCTGAAAGATTTGGACATCAAGAAGCAAGACAACCAGATCGACGTCTTCGTACAACTACCCCACGCCACAGGCAAGAAAATCAAAATATGTGCGCTAGTAGGCCCAGAACTCCAAGCCCAGGCAAAAGAGTGCTGCGACACCGTCATACTAACAGAAGAGTTCAGCAAGTACAAAGACAAAAAGGTTCTGAAGAAATTAGCAGAAGACCACCACCACTTCATCGCCCAAGCCAACATCATGGCAGACGTGGCCAAGACCTTTGGAAAGGTGTTTGGGCCCAAAGGAAAAATGCCAAACCCAAAAGCAGGCTGCGTGGTGCCACCAAACGCTAACCTAAAACAAGTAACCGACAGGCTAAGAAAGCTCACAAGGATC
>NYZT01000028.1 GCA_002687275.1 Candidatus Woesearchaeota archaeon | reverse complement strand
GGAAGAAGAAATCCCAGAAGAGGAAGAAGAAATATCATATTCCTGGGTCGGTTTCCTTCTCATAGGCATCGCACTCAGCATCGCAGCTATCAAAAGCCTGCCCAAGAGTACGATACCCCGCGAAGATCTGGAACCACTAATACAATTTATCCGAGAACACGACGGAAGAGTCGTCCAAGCAAACATCGTAAAGCATTTTCCTCTAAGCGAAGCCAAGATCAGCCTAATGCTTACCGAGCTAGAAAGCATGGGCAAGATCAAAAAGATTAAGAAAGGCAGAGGCAATGTTATAATTCTGCAATGAAGCACGTGATATGGGGCATAGACCCAGGCACCACGGTCGGGTATGCCGTGCTAGACATCCAGGGCAAACCTCTCTATCAAGGGCAGACAAAACATCTGGATGTTGACGGGCTAGTTGCAAAACTTAGAGCGTACGGAAAACCCCTACTTATTGGCACGGATAAAGCAAAAGTTCCTGGTTTTATCCAACAGATAGCCGCAAAAACCGGGGCCAAAGTCGTCAGACCCTCTGAAGATTTGAGTCTCACAAAGAAAAGATCCATGGTTGGCGCAAAAAGTCACGCCACAGACGCGCTAGCAGCTGCCATGGTGGCGTATAACAACATGGGGCCCTTGCTAAGAAGAATTATTCGCTTTGCCCAAGATCAACACGTCCAAGACAGGCTAGGGGCGATGCTAGAATTAGTAATCAAGAGAGGGGTTAGCAGGACAGCAGCCCTAGAGACAGTCCAAGACAGAGAGATAGTCGCCCCGGTTATTCACCGAGCACCCACCAAACAAGACTATGTGAAGTTATTGGGCAAGCTAGCCAAAGAAAAACAAGAAAAAACGCGTCTAGCGTACGATCTAGAAGAAGCTGTCAAAGAGCTTAGGGAAGCACAACGAAAAACAAAACCCGCACAGCGAGTCATAATGAAACAACCGGCAAGCCAGAAACTACGCAAAGAAGTAACCAAGCTAAGGCAGAAAAATGCTCTTCTAGCAAAGCTAGCCCAGCAAAACAAGCTCGTCGTGCCTATCATAAAAAACCTAAGCACTCACGAAGTACAAAAGGTGGTGGACAAGGACATCATCATGGTGGAAGAACCCTCCCAGCACAGCGAGCAAGGACTTAGTCTCGTGCAAGACAAGCTAGTCATAGTCCAACGTCCATGGAAAAAATCCAATCTCACCATGGTGCACGGCAAGAAAATACGAATGCAGGTCATAGACAACCTAGCGTTTGTGGACAAGAACTCACTAAGGAAGGCCCTAGAAGGAAACACCCTGCTCGAAAGAATAATTACCGAGTATCGCGAGTCACGCGCATAGCTTTTCCATCTTCACACGGAATTTCTTTCCGCCAGCCTCTTGCAGCGTGACTTCCTTATCAATCCTTACCACTTTATACTTCACGCCACCCAGCGTCAACCCCTGCCCCTTCTTGTAAGGCAGGTATCTGAATGCCACAGTTAGTCGGTACAACGGTTTTCCCTTTTTGTGCTTGTGGAGCTTAGCGCTAGATCTTAACAACCCCTTATGGTGGAGTTTCAACCATTTTCCAATGCTTGCCAGGTATTTCCTGTCAGAAAACCAAACATCAGTGCCAAATTTAAAGTGCTTTATCCTCGTGATAGTGTTCTTCTTATCCCGCTCGTTTTTGTTTCTTATCTCGGTAAGCACGCTCTTTGGCGTGCCACGTAGTTGAAGCACGCCCTCAAAGTACATCGAATGCGGCATATCCTTGACCATAAGACTTAGATTGACGCCCCCCTTTTATGCTTTACTCCCAATAAAAGCGATAAATAGTTAATAAACACCAGAGATAGAAATACCATGGGCCGTTTAAGTGACTTAGCCGGATCATGGAAAATGACCGATCAAGAATATCGTGAATGGAAAAAATCTCTCAAAAAGGCATGGAGAAACTGGAAATCACCCGCCTAGATCATAAAACTTGTTGAGATTGGTCTAGAATTACGCTTTACTCTGCTTCCACAGTATCTCAAAGTATTCCAAGAAGCTGTTAGCAACGTCTTGGCTGCGTATATGGATCGTTATAGGAGTGTCTGTCCACACCGTGATGAACACACGATTCTTGTACACGTTGATAGAAACTGGAGATGTGTGCTGGATGAATCTTGTCGTAGAGCCAGGGTAGTGTTGCTTGCCGTAATCCTGCGTTGCTGATTCCTTTTGCTTGATGTTGTACAGCATTTTTGTCTTTATCCCTTTCTTTTCTCTCATGGCGTGGATTTTTTGGAAGAACGCAACAACGGGTTGCTCTTGAGCCCCTCTCGTGCCACCAATAACATAGTTGTACTCTCCTTTTTTTAGTGATTCTACCTGTTCTCGGAAGAGTATTTCTAGCCCTTTGAAGCCGGTGAGTAACTCTACCTCGGGTTTTGTGGCGCTTCCTTTATACTTCTCCATGAGGCCAGCCATGATGGTGTTCACCTGGTGCTCTGCTTGCTTGACCTTTTGTTCTTTCTCCTCAAGATAGTACAACAACTGTTTAGGGTTTGCAGGTTTGAAGTGGCTAACCTTATCTTTTGTATAGATGGTTACTAATCCCTTTGTTTGCAGCTTTTCCAAGACCTCATACACTTTTGAGCCTGCAATGCCAGAAGTATGCACGATATCCCCCCTCGTGCTATCCCCCAAGTCTAACAACGCAAGATACACCTTGGTTTCTGACTCGGTAAGACCTATCTGCTGCAGTATATGCTTCATAGGCACCCCAAAGGGGAGCCTAATATTTAAGTGTTATGGGTGGCTTGCTGAATAAGGTGATAATCATGGATGAAAAAGAATATTCATTAAGAAAAATTAGGCAGTACGGACTCGCGGCCACATGCGTTGCGCTAGTAGCAGGCATGACCGCGATTGCCATCGTAGGGAAGAAAGAACCCGAAAGACCCATAACAAGACCCATACACACCCCCGCCATCGTTTTGTACGCGGACAAGGAGTGGCGTGATGATTACGGCCAACGAATACTAGTAAGGGATCTTGACGGAGACGGATCATACGATGTTGAGACCGTGGTTGGCGTGACGCCACACCAGTGGGTTACCAATGTTAAGCAAGGCTATCTTGAGAAGCTCATCAAACAATTACGCCTTGTTACAAGAGACGCCAAACATTTTGAGGGCGTCACAAGAGACGCCAAAAACTTGGAAGGAATACAGCTAGATAAACCTTAAAAAGACAACATACATAGATGTCTCTATGAGACTAGCTGCAGTAAGCAACATCATGGACACTCTCAAGAGCGCCAGAAACAAGGTAATGGTAGGAGCGGGATTGCTGTACCTGAGCGTTCCTGCTGCAGAAGCGCACACCACAGAACATTCTCCCCATGTTGCCGCAGGCGTATGGGGAGTTTCCACAGGATACTTTACGGCAAGGGCCTTCGAAGAGAGAAATCGAGACGGAGGTAGTTCGAGAATGTACACAGTTTTATCCATTATCTCCGCAGGTGCAATGGTGTATTGTTGGTAGATTATTTATACCACTAATTTTCCTATTCGTTCATGCACTCAGTTTTATTTGTCTGCAACGGTAACACGTTCCGTAGCATGATAGCGCACCATTGCTTCCAGAAAGCAAGCAAAGGGAAGTATAGAGTGGGAAGCGCGGGATTGTTGGCGTTTTCTGACAACGAAGGGGTGCGAAAGGACATCTATCAAGAACTGCGCAAGCTAGGCATCCGGACACAACACCACCGAAGGAAGTGCACGAAGAAACTGTGCGCAAGCTTTGATCTCGTCATTGCCATGAGCACGGATCATCAAAAAAAGCTAAGAAAGATGGGTGTGCCACACAAACTCTACCATGAACTCTGCGGCCAGGGCCACAAACCAGTGCTGGACGTGGAAGAAGCCATGAAAAACCCCACAGACAAGCAGGTCGACCGCTACTGCCGAAACATGGTCCACCACCTCCACAAAAGCATGCCAAAATTGTTGAAGGGCGTGGAAAAACAATGGAACGATTTATAAACCGCCCGTAATAAATATTCTTGAGTGAGACATGCACAATAGACCACTAATAGGCAAAGGTCTTGAGGACGGAGCGTTTGAAGAGCCAGCAGAACGCATCATTAAAGAGTTAAGCGAAGGCGATACAGAGTTCCGCGTCCCTGTCTCCGAAATGGAAGCTCAGCACGCTGATGTTATCCAGGCCTGGAACCGACTGGACCTGCAAGCACGACCATATAGACAAGATTATTCACGGTGGACGCTAATCAACGACTGGCAAGAAAAGGAAGACGATCCTCTCAAGTACATAAGAGACACCGCCGAGTTCACAGGCCCTGAAATGGAAGGCCTGTTCAAAATGGCGCAAGGTATGATGTCTTTCCTCTTTGCTGAAGCAGACGACATGGCCGACATCGAGGACCCTACCGAAGTGTTAAGGTTAGAGCTTTTACGTGCGAGAATGGATTCTTTGCTAACCGAGAGGATTGTGGCCAGAGGCATAAGACAAGCGTTCTACCACCTAAAGGACACTTCCACACAAAAGGCCCCTGCAGAATTCTTTGCACAACCCCAAGACTATCAAGCGGCATGGACCGCCATGCTAGGAGCGGAAGACTTCTGCGGGTATCACACCGCACAAATATTCGCAAAGGCACAGTTCCTTCAAAAGGCATGCGAAGGCCTAGAGGCATTAACAGGGATGCTAAGCACGTTTGGAAAGGCAGTAGGAATGCCCCTAAAGGTCATGAAAGAAATTCGAGCAGAAGGAAGAGCACTCATCCCCCCAGAAGACACCGCCGTAACCTATTTTATGCATGAGTCAGACTGGGCAGTGGAAACCGCACAAGCGTGGTACGCCACACCAGCGATCACAGCAGGCAACACCTAATCCTCAGCACAGTGCCAGTGAAGAATCTTCTTGTCAAGCAAGGCTACGAGTCCAAAGAAGAGCATGCCCCCGACACTCGTCAAGAGGATGGCAGCAAACATGGTGGGCGTTTCTAGCAAATAGCCAGAGGTCACGATGACATACCCTAGTCCTTTGTCTGCTCCCGCGAACTCGCCAACAATCGCGCCGATCACGGCTAGCGAGCTAGCAACCTTGAGTGCTGCGAAAAGGTAGGGCAGCGAGTGGGGAAAGCGAAGTTTCGTGAAAATATGGGCCTTACTACCCCCCATGCTGTTGAACAAGTCCACTGCTTCGGGTGGCACGGCGTTGAACCCTTTCATGCAACCCACGAGGACAGGAAAGAAGCACAGCAAGGCCGAAGCAGCAACCTTTGCCCAGATCCCATTACCAAACCACAGTATCAATAGCGGGGCGAGGGCCACTGTTGGGGTGCTCTCTATGGCAATGGCTAGGGGATACGTGCTTTCTTTGACCGCACGGACATGGAAGAAGACCGTAGCAAGAACAATGCCCAACAAGCTTCCCATCCCAAAGCCTAGAACGCTTTCCAGCATGGTAATTCCAAAGTGTTGCGCCAGCGTTGCTGCATGATCCTGAAGCGCTTGTACTACAAGGGAAGGGGGCGGAAACAGGTAGGCCGGCACAGCAAATACCCGGACGATTAGCTCCCATAGGCCAATCACTACCGTGACCAGCAGTGCGGACGGAAGGTAGCTACGCATGCCGCCCTCCTAGAACCCTTTGCAATCGGTCTACGGTGGTGTGAAAGAGCTTGGTTTGTTTCATCTTGGACGTTCTAGGCCTGGCCAGCGGAACGTCCACCTCTTCCAACCCCTTGGAAGAGAGCACCAGCACCCTATCAGAAAGGTAGACCGCTTCAGAGATGGAGTGCGTCACAAACGCAACCGTGTTTTTGGATTGCTGCCAGATACGGATGAGCTCGTCCTGCATCTTCTCTCGCGTGATCTCGTCAAGCGAACTGAAGGGCTCGTCCATTAGGAGTATGCCCGGGTTGGTTATCAGCGCCCTTGCTAGGTTAACGCGCTGTTGCATGCCTCCTGACAGCTGGTGCGGAAGCTTGTCCTTGACGTGGTCAAGCTTGACCAAAGACAGCATGTCCTCTACTGCAGACACCGACTTTCCTAGCTCCTTAGGGAGCTGGATGTTGTCCTGGATGGTTTTCCATGGTAACAACACCGGTTGTTGGAAGACAAACCCACAAGTATGCGTTCCCATGTCAATCTTGCCTGCTGTTGGCGACAGCAATCCTCCGATCATGCGCAAGAGTGTTGTTTTTCCGCAACCGCTCGTTCCTATGATCGAGACAAACTCTCCCTTCCTTATTCGGAAGGATAAGTTATCAAACACTTTAGTGGTGCCATAAGCTTTGGCAACCTGCCTTGCGTGGATGACCATTTATCCCTCCACGAAAGCATTGGTGTAGCTCTTGGTGTAGTCAAAGGGCGCTTCTATCAGCCCTTGACTATCCAAGCGTTCGTAGGTTTCCTTAAAGGCACGAGGATCCAACCACCCTAGCGGTCTGCCGTCAGCGTACTGCTCGTCATAGATGTCGTCAAGCATGCCCCTCACCGTGTACTCAAAGTCTGCGGTGAGCGTTGGGTTGGTTTCTAGCAGGATCTTGATTGCTTCGTCTTGGTTATCGTGAGCCCACTTTAGGCCTTTCATGGTGGCACGGATGTAGCGTTGGACGACATCAACATGCTCCTCGGCGTAGCTCTTCTTGGTGAAGAGCGTGTAGCCCCAGCTACGAATGCCGTAGTGTTTAGGATCAATACGTTGGACGCTATGATTGAGCTTGTGCTCCATGACTAGTGGGCCGTAGGTTCGGAAGTCGAACATGGCGTCAATGTCGCCATCGATTAAGGGGTTGAAGTTGAAGATGACGTTAACCTCTTCTACGGTTACTCCTTCTTGCTTGAGCAACGCTCGGATGATATCGGTGCTGATGTGGCCGTAAAACATACCTAGTCGCTTTCCTTCTAGATCTTTTACGGTTTTGATGCCTGAGTTTTTCAGGCTCATGATGCCTACGAAATTGCTTTCTTGGTATACGTTTGCGATGGCTACTAAGGGCGCGCCTTTTCCCATTGCTACGAGCATGGTGTCTGGACCGCCCAGGTAGGCGATCTCGTCTGCCCCAGACAGCACAGAGGTTACAGGGTTTAGCTGTGCGCTTGACGGGTTAAGGTTGACCTTCAAACCCTCTTCTTCGTAAAAGCCCATCTTGTCAGCCACCAGGAACGGCAGCGCATGGCTTTCGATGAACGGAATGGGCATTCTAACGTTAATCTCGGTTAGTCCTTCTGTTGAACCACAGCCTAGTAAGGCTAGCAGCGTTATTGCGATGAGTATGCGTTTCATGATTGGTCCTCGAAGATTGTCATATCGTTAGGGTCAAAAGCGAGATT
>NYZT01000027.1 GCA_002687275.1 Candidatus Woesearchaeota archaeon | reverse complement strand
GTATGAGGCTGGTGAGTTTTCTCATGGGCTCGCTCCGGTGCTGGTGGTTCCTTCGTCGAGTTCTTCGAGCTCTGCACAATAATCTCCTTGGTCCGTGATGCCTAGGGCGTCTTTGAAGAAGCTCTCTGCCGCGAACATCTGTTTGATTTGGAAGGCTGCCTCTGACAGTTGCGAGGTTATCTTTACCAGGGCGCATGCCTGCCATAACTCTGCGGTTTGTGGGCACGCGCACACCACGCCAAAGCCTAGTGCTGCGATGGCTCCAGGGTTTAGCGTGAGCACGTCTGTTATCGCGCTGGTTAGCCGGTCCATGAGTGCTGAGAAGGGAATGGCGTTCCAGATCTCTCCCACAACATACGTGCAGGTGAGGTAGGATTTGAGGTCTTTGCAGTACGTAAGTGGCATGCCTCCTTGGACGACATCCTTCTTTATACATACGCCGTACTGGCATTTGATCTGGCGTATTCTTTCCAACCCTTTGATGACGCCAGGTAAGCATAAGCATATGCTGCTCCAGAACAGGCTATCCTTGACGTTGATCACGTTGAGTGGCACGCTACACGCGTCCGCCACCCCTGTATCTTTGGAGAGTTTTGCGCAGTTCTTCTCCACACCTTTGGTGCTACCTTTGATGATGCCGCCTTCGGGTATCTTGCCGCCAGGTGCTGGCGCAGCACCCACTTCTTGGCCGAGGCTGATGCTTCGGCCGTCCGCGCCTAGGGCGAACTTGCCTAGCGCGCCGGTGTTTGCAGCTAGGAAGGCGTTCACCTTGGTACAGATGTTGCCTAGGCCTCCGCTTCCTCCGCCTGTTGCTTTTGCTAGTTTTCCGGTGAACTTGTCCTCGTCAAGTGCGTCTGTGCTGGTGTATTGGCAGTTGACAAAGCTGCAGAAGGGGTTGAAGAATTTGGGATAGAGTTTATCTTCTAACGTTTTCCTGCCGGTCTCTACGCTGCCGCACATGACGTCGCCGGCTGCTTTTACCCCTGCTCCGAATGGGAAGGTCTTCTCGCCGATGTTCTTCAGCACGACGGTGGCGGTGGTCAGCGTCACGAGTAGCTGGCTGACCATGTGGTAGAGTTTGCATATGGCCTCTGCGATCTTGACTATCTTGTTCAGCGCGCCGACCCATTTCATGGCGTCCTCAGCATCTTCGAGTTCTTTGTCGATCTCTTCTTGCTGGTTCTTGAACATGGTGCCGAAGGGCTGGTTGTAGAAGAGTATGGTGGTGTTGACCATCTCGCTTTCTGGCTGGTTGACGAGAAGGGTCTTGTTCCCTGTTCCTACCGTGCTTCGGATGAGTAGCGGGCATTCTATCAACAAGTCATCAACCTCGAAGTCTTTGGCATCTAGTGTGTAGACCATGATGGGGGAGGTGCTTCCCTGGACGTTGTTGATGAGTTGGAGGTCTGCCAGCGCGCCCTCAAAGGTGCCGGTGCATTGTGTCTTGTCGAGTTGGATGGCGACCGTGCTTGGCTTCTGTCCCTCATTGTTTGGCGTGAGTTGGACTTTGCAGAATCTTTTCTGGCTGATCATGCTTGCCGTGTCTCTGTCGATGAGTTCGGGTGTGCAGCTGATCTCGCTTCCCCAGAAGTTAGGATTCTCTACATCCTTTGTTCCTGCTACGGTAAGAGGTAGGATTTTCTTGGCTTCGTTGCCCACCTCGTCAAAGAAGCTCACGGTTATCTCTGTCTCAAATGGCCCGGTGTTCTGGATGGTGGATTGGAATAAGCAAGCGTTTCCTTCGCAGCCTCCTGCCACCTCGCCACCGTCGGTGCCGTTAAAGTTGGCCATGGTCGTGGTGAATCCTGTTGCGTTTGCGTTGATTTCTAGCACGCTTCCTTGGGTGGCCACCACGCCAGTATCACCTTCTTCACCTAGCAAGACCTTGATGGGGCTGATCTGGATGATTTTTGGCCCTTGTACTTTTGCGCGAACGTTTTTGGTGACGCTGGCGCCCTCATTACCGAGATCATCGGCTGCCACCACTTCTATGGTGGTGGTCACATCTCTTGTGTTTTTGAAGCGTAGTCTGCAGACAAAAGTGGCACCGCTTGGTTTGCATTCTTCGACCTGGACTATGCCCTTTCCTAGCTGGTTGGTATCGACGAACACGCCGCCGCCCGCCACGCCCACACCTTTGCTGCCTGCGTTGTCCTTGTCCTCAACAGCGATGAGGATGTCTGCTTTTTTGCCCAGCACTAATGTTTCTCCGTCTAGCACCGCGGATACCACGCTGTTGATGGCAGGACCCTCGTCATCGAGTGGGAGTTTGCAATCAAAGTTTTTGGTGGCTCGGTTGCCTAGTGCGTCTGTTGCCTCAACGCTGATGCTACAGGCTGCGTCTGGCGTGAGGGCGGTGTTCCAGACAAAGCTGTTGCCTGAGCTACTGTCAGGGCTGCGTATGCTGCCTCCCAAAGATGTCAGGTCTGCTTTGATCTCTACGAGGTCGTCGTTGTCTCCTGTTACCTGGACGGCTACGCTTACGCTTTGTGGACTTCCGCTTTTCAGGTGGGTTATCGTGCCGATGTTGTTCCGTATCTCAAGACTTCCTATTACTGGCGGGTTGTTGTCTATGCTAAAGGTGGTGCACTTTTCCGGGCTTGTCCTGCCAACAAAATCTTCTGCAGTGCCGCAGATCTGGACGTCCTTGAATCCTGTGGCGGTCTCTTGGAGGTCTATTGTGCTGGTAAGTATGCATTCGCTTGGATTGCCACTGAGACTGCCTACGGTGGTGCTGTCGGCTTTTATCGTGGCTGTTTTGATACCGGAGCAGGCATTGGTGTCTCCAACAGCGGTGGAGTAGTCCTCCACGCGTACGCTTACCGTGCCTCGGCCGTCTCTGCTTAGCGTGGGGGTGACGCTCACGAACACTGCGGGAGGTAGGCCGTCCTGGCCCAGGGTTACGTCTTTTTCGAGCACGCTCGGAGCGTTTTGGTTGAGCTTGTTGGCGTCATCCACTAGCTTGACGGTGTAGTCTCCTAAGGGCGGTTGGCTTCTCGTAAACGTGCATTCGAACAACCCGCCTCCTTTGTCTGCGCATGAGTCCATGGTTTGGAAGGTGCTTCCAAACACGATGCGTATCTGCTGGTCGTCAATGACGTCCTCGCCAGGGATGCTTGCCTGGACGACCGCTCTTAGGCTTTCCCCGTCGCGGATGAAGCCCACGACATTGTCTGAGCCGCCAAACTCAACGACGTTGAGTAGTTGCGCCTGGGCGAGGGGCAGGCTGAGTATGAGCGCGATCATCACTAGTGCTGGTCGGAGGTTAGCCATAGAATATCACCGGTTGTAGTTTTTCTTGGGTCTCTGCTCTTGCGGTTAGCTCTGCTGGCAGGTTGATCTTGTCTAGGTCCTCTAACGTGTTGTCGTTGTTGGGGCTGAGTTCGTAGCTGACATACCGGAACGTTATGCTTTTTGCGCCCTTGAGGTTCTCTGGCGTTAGCTCCCATTCCATGGTGTGGTCTCCGGTAGGGAAGGGTTGGTCCTTGTCAAACTTGATCTCTTCGTCTGGCAGCATGACGCATTCTTCGTCGAAGAATCCTGCGTCAAAGCATCTCTCGCGTGGAGGGATCACCCATGCAGGATCTGGACTTGCCGAGGCCATGATGCGTACTTCGTACGTGCCAGGCACCATTCTTATGTTTTCGTTTTGGGATGGCTTGAAGGGGTCTCCTTGGATCTCTGCCACGGCGGTGAAGGTTGGCTCTGTGCCCTCGGTCTTCCGGGTTAATAGTATTGCTGCCTGCTCGAAAGGTCGCAGAGGTGCAGGGTTTACAACGTCGAGGAAGAAGTTGTTTCCTGTCTTTCGTATGCGTAATTTTTCTGCCTCGAAGTCTACGTTGACGTAGGGGTAGAATTCTAAGGTTTCCTCAAAGGGCAGGTCAGAGTCTACGTCTTTGCTTACGCTTGCATAGTCTCTGTGGAGCACGGTTGCGGTCCCTCCTATACAGGAAGGTACGAGCCCTTCAAACACTCCTTGGTCGTCTGTAGTGCCGAGCATGCACTCTTCTGGCTCACAGTTGAAGCTTATGGCTGCCTCGGGCACGGCTCTGCCAGTAAAGCCATTGGTTACCTTGAATTTTGCTGGCGTGTGCCATCGTGTTGGATCGCAATACTCGGATGGCTGGGGCAGGCCAGGGTCTGCTAGCTCAACGTACTCTGATGTTAGCGGGTTGTTGTTACGCATGTTTGCCTCGAGGAAGAATCTGAAGCTGTAGCCTTGGCCGTTGAACGCGTCTGGATTGCTTAGCTCCACCATGACGGGGTAGCTGACGTCGTAGAAGAATCGTGTTCTGTGGAAGCCAAAGGGAAGGGGTAGGAAGTTTGCCACAAAGCCCTCTGGGCGGCAGACCTGGCCCGGACAGTTGATGTCAAAGTATGGCTTCCAGTCGAGATAGACAAAGTCTGCAGTCAAGTCTGGATATTCTGTCTGTACGGGAACGATGAACATTCGGTTGTAGATGAGTTCGAAGAGTTCTGGGTCTGCGACTGCGGCAGGCGCGATGATGGGGCTGTAGGCGCGTGTGTTCAGCACCTGGAAGAGGCTGGCGTGGGTTCCTAGGACGTCTCTGAAGATGCGTTCTGAGTCGAACTTGGTCCAGAAGCGTGGCGCGGCTAGCGCAACCTCAAAGTCTGCTATGGGTGGCATCCTGTTTCTGCTTCTTCCCGAAAAAGAGGAGATGAGCTCTTTGGTCATCTTTTCGAGGTAGTTGAACTGTCGTTCTAGGTTGGTTATCTCTGTGGCTAGATCATATATTTCAACTATGTTGAGGTTTTCTACGTAGAGGAACTGGTCGCGGGGGTATGATTCTCCTCCTCGCTGGATGACGAGGTCGTGGTTGACGAGGAACTGGACGTTCTGGGAGGTTATCGTGACCCGGGTGTCAATGTCATCGTCTTGCTTGACGGTTACCCCCTCCATGGGGAAGTCACGTAGGCACGAGGGCAGGTTTGCGCTTACGTAGTCCTCAAGATCGCTTTGGATGGAATCCCTGCCTCGCAGGGGAGGTCTTTTTGTATCATACACGCACTCGCCGAGCTTTTCGCAGTTGTTCGGGCTTTTTAGGTAGTGCCAGTATGCTGCCACGAGGTCTGTGTCCTGGAATAAGTGCACGCCGTCGTTGTTTGCTCCTGTGGGATCATAAGGGTTAGAACGTAGGCTTTGCGACGAGGTGTAGCCTCCGTGCAGGCCCACGAGGCGTAGCGCGTCTCTTCCCACCTGACGGATGCAGCTTTGGTAGTACTCCACCACGGGTTGGGCGACTGCGGGCACCTCTTGTAGTGTTGGCAGCTGTCCTTCTGAGAGTTGGACCTGACGTTGGTTGACAAAATAGGCGGCGCTAGCTATAGTGATGAGCAATAGTGCTCCAAGTATGACGAACAGTGTCGCCTGCCCCTTAAACATGCTGAGATATTCGCAACCGTACTATTATATAAATATACCGACGCTAATAAGAACAAGCCCCCTTTTAAGAGACTACTCAGCAGTAACAGTGAGCGGTATTCTTGTCACACCCTTAAGATCAGAGGCGTATACTGTTATCTGGCGTTCGCCTGGCTCCTCTGCAGAAACAGAGAGCATGTCGTTCTCTATAGACACCACCAATCCTGCCTGCTTGCTGGATAAGAACACCAGGTCATCACCATCTTCGTCTTGGAATAGGTCGCTAAGGTTTAGCGAAAAAGGTGCTGCAAACGTGGTCTTGGTGCCTGTCCAGGCAGGTACGTGGTTGGGCAGGGGTCTGGCGGTGTACTTGACCTTTTCGAGCTTGAGCTGGCCACCCTTTGGTTCTATTAGTAGAACGACCTTGTTGGTGTCAATACCGTCGATGACACAGCTATCAACGCATTCATACCCTGGCCCGCCTTCCCATACCTTGATGAGGTTCTTGCCTTGGACTAGATACACCTTGCCCTGGCCAGCCCCTTTCAAGCGGATGCTCGTAGGAATGCCCTCTAGCGTGACGTTGAGGAATCCTGTCCTGCTCGTGGCCACGTTGACGTCTTGGTAGATGGTCTCGGGAAAGATGGGCAGTCCCACTATGGATGGCTGGACGACGGCCACGAAGCTTAGTAGCACGACGAGCAAGCCTGCTGCAAAGTAGGGAGCGACGCTCCTCGTGGGTTGCTGTAGCTTGTAGTATAACTTGCATATTTGTTCGTGCGCTACCGCCTTGTCCTGCTCTGTGCCCTCGGTCTTGATGTCTTCGTATAGGCCTAGCAATTCTTTGTACGAGGCAGTGGCCTTCTCGACGTCGTGATCGTCAAGATACGTCTGCGCCTCATAATATGCTTTAACGAAGTCTTGTACGCTTCCCATCCAACGCTGGACAATCGTACTGGTTTAAATATGTTGCGCTGCCAGGTCCACAATCATCGGTATGGCCTCTGCTGTGAGAAGTTGTCGGGCGTAGTGTGCCTGGATCTCGTCAGCTGCGGCATGTTTTTCTTTGGCGCCAGGATCTCCACGGATCATCTCAAAAAAGGCAGCATTGACCAGCTCTCCAGGGTGCACACGCAAAAAACTTTGGGCGCCAACAACGAGCAGTTCTACCCCGTTGTCAGTTTCCGTACCGTACAATCTTAGCTCCTCTGTCCGTACCCCTCGAGGCGTGGTTTTGAAGTCGTAGCACAGGTGAGGTCCCTGCGAGACGTGGAACGACGTCCATGCTTCTGGATGGTCCTCCCGCTCGATCTCGCCAAGGCCCTTTGGCTGGACGGTCTCTAGGAACAGAGTAAGACCGGGCGAGGTTTGCTCTCGCGCGTGGTGGCATCTCGCGCCGTAGTCCGCAAGCCAGCCCTCTAAGGATTGATAGATGATCCTGCCATCCGGCACTAGCATTCGGTTGTCTTGGACGGTTATGTCCCCAAACCCTTGTAGGAGGCTGGCGCCGTATCCGATTTGACACACATAGTGATGGTTGCTTGGCTTGATGCCTATCGTGTGTTCTGGTCCCTTCTTTTGGCAGGTTACTTCCTCTGCAGCCTGGGTGAGGTGGTGATCAACAGCTTTGACCAGAAGGGAGACCTCCCCTTCTTTGGGATCCGTGCCGAGGAGGAGGAATTCTTCCTCCACTTCCGGACCGCCGTTGATGGCTATTTTAAAAAAGTGTAACATGGGAGTTCTATCGACGGACGGCTTATAAACCTAGAGGAAGAACAACGGAGTAACATATACCTCTAGTATGGCTGCTGCGAAGAGGATCAAGGCGGCGAGGACGACGAGGTCGGAGACGTCTAGCAGCACTCTCTCAAACTCATGGTTTTGGTAGTCCTTGCGCATGATGCTCACGCTCAGTATGCCACCTGCGAGTCCTGCCACAAAATACCCCAGTATCTCTGGGATGCCATGGATGGCGTATCGTAACACCGTGAATGAAGAAACCGCAAAGTACGCACCCACCTGGGCGAAACCAGAGCTTGCGGCATATTCTGCAAGGTGTGATCTGAAAAAGTTTCCTGCAGCAGCAGCCAACACGCTAGCGTTCCACATGAGGATGAACAACGCGCCTGTCCCGTACAAGAACGAGAACAGCAAGGAGAACACCATGACCTTGATGTTGTTCAAAAAAATCTTGCTTAGGATATCTAAGGAAAACATGTTACCCGTGACTTTCTGGTTGACCGTCACGATGGTGGTCTCTTGGGCAGAAAAAAGAGCCGACGTTGTCTCTGCAGGCAGGATGACGTACGCGGCGGTGAAGGCCACGGTAACCCCGCAGAAAAATAAGATAAAGAAGCGCAGGGCTTTTGCGTGCTCGCGAAGCATTTGCATCTCCTTCAACAGTTTTAGATCCTTCTTCTCCTCAACCTGCATGGTGTGGTAGAATAATGGCAGGCCTGCTATGACGGCAAAGAACACCATCACCATGCTTGCCTGCTCTCGGAAAATCCATAGGCTAGCAAACACCGCGATGGCTGCGTACAAGAATCCTATTCCGAACAAGCCCCAAGGTTTTTGTTCTGCCTTGAAGGGATTGGTGAGGCTCTCGAGAACCATTACCCGCGAAGAAGGTTACAGCTATATAAGCATTATGCTGCGCCCACATACTCGCCTTTGCCTGGGTTGATGGCGTGCTTGCGCGCGGCCTCTAGTGCATCCACAACCTGGATGGTGGGAGGACCGTAGACAACGTCGTTGCCGAGCCGTTCTGCGGTGTAGGCGGCTCGTGCCCAAACGATACGACCGGTGTGCTCTTGCAGTCCCTGTCGCACTGCTTGTAGGGCTCCTGGCTGTCCGTCGACGGTTGCCAGATGCTCAACCACGGTCTTGGTGGGCCGTAGGCGATCAAGCATGCCTTGGACAAAAGTCTCATAGCCCTGGAAGGCAGGATCAGAAAGGATGAGTTCGCGCATCCTGTCGCTGATGTCATGGGGTGTTTTGTAGGCCAGCGCGAAAACGTCCTGGGCGCTCTCGTGGTATAGTTTTCCTGTCCAGTCGCTCCTTGCGCGTCCGGTGTGGATGAGCTGGGTCTCTGTGGGGAGGCCTTTCAAAAGCAGGCCGACATGGCGCACGGCATCCTCGTCGTGGAAAGCGAGAAAAAAGGGCTCGCCGAGCAGTCCGTACAGCTGGCCAGCATAGGGCGTGGCGTCTGTAGGTCTGTCAAAGTCTCTTTCCCATTCGCTGTTTACTACTCTCATGGTCCCCCGGCTGATGCCACCGAGGTAGTATAAATATATTGTGGTACCCTTAGGAGTGGATAATCTCAGTAGTTCTTTGGAGGTTGTCCGTAGCTACTACCCTGAACGAGTTCCTCTGTGCGCACGGTTCCTTCTAAGGACCGGTCCACAACGATGCCCTTCTCGAGCACGGTTTCGCTTCTTGTGTAGAGGGAGTTTGCGAGTTGTTTGAGCATTTTGTGCTCGTCAGGGCCCTGCATGGTGTTGGATAGGTAGTCTTGGGCCTCTATCAACCGGGAGGTTGCGAAATGGAACAGCTCGAACACCTTGACAGCATAGGCGCCGTCAATGTTGTGGCGCAGGTATCTTTGGCCTTGCTGTAGGATTCTGAGGCTTGTGGTGACGAAGTTGTGGACGTGATGGCGCACGCTGCTGTTCTCGCCGAAATCACCGCTTTCTAGATATTGTTGTATGCGTTTGCTGACGATCTCCATCTGTCGTGCAGCGGTCTTTGGATCTGCAAGTAAGTCTGCTGCTGCTTGGGTAACTCCTCCCATTCCTTCTTCTACTCGGGTCCATTGGGGGTCCAAAGGCTTCTGTTCGAATAGGATGGGGGAATGCTGCGACTTCCTGCCACGCCTCTGGCGATATCTGCAGTTTGACGAGCTAGTTTTTTAGTGTATTCTAGCGCTTGCGCAGCAGCCTCGTCGTCGTAGCTTTCGCGAAACTCTTCGATGGCTTTCTGCGCGCGGATTGCCGCGCCAGGGTCGTTGTATCTTTGAGGATCGGGTCTATCGTACTCTCGCCGGTCAGGTCTGGGTTCAGGAATTGGCCCTTCTGTGCCGGTGTTTTCATACTCATGCAATCGTCGCTGGGTAGGAGGAGCTGGAAAGGGGATGGGCGCGTCAGGTTTGTCGTCTGGAAAACTATCTCTTTGAAAGGAGACAATGCGCTTCTCACCAGGTTTTGCTACTGACATGGTATCTTCATAGGTTGTGCAGAAGAAAGGGTATAACGTGTTACCGTACGTGAAGTACGTACTTCCGGTAGGTTTTTATATATGGTCGTCGAGGCAGGTATCGTGTCAAAAGCGGTGATGGCTATTTTCTTAGGCGTGTTCATACTAGGAGGTGCGCTGGTGTATTTTGCCCAGAAACCAACCTATGTGGGCAAGGTGTACACCTTACAGGGCCAGTCGCCAAAACTACCCCTAAGCACGCTGTGCGAGTCCACCCTCAGAAAGTGCGTGGCAGCTCCTGACCCGTGTCCTTCTGACGGCAACCAGGTGCCGTGCACCTGGAGAATGGGCCCTGGAGAGACCGTGTTTGATCGCAAGTCAGGCTGCTTTAAGACTTGTTTTGATGGCCAAGCCTCGCTCCAAGAGTGCAGGTAAGGGCACAAGCATTATATAGACGTAATCTTAGAGGAGTGACATGATCGGCTTTGAACTAGCCGCGTTGTTGATAGCAGTCACTGTTTTTGTATACGCAGGTAGAAGATTTTTCGGGAGAACCATAGTCATAGCCATCGCGGTCCTTGTCTTAGCAGGCGGAGGCTGCACCATGGTCGTGATGGAATGCCCAACGTGTGTGAGTTTCCTCAACCTCGTCAAGGGCGGCGTGGAGACCGGCATAGAGGTCGGGCAGACCGTTCCTGCCGTTACCGGAAGAGTTATCGACAACGTCGTAGAACGAAGACAGGATCAAGGCGTACGCACGACAAGAGAGGCCATCAGCAAGCACCTTCTCAAATCCAAGCAGAGCAGACCGCAAGGCCTGCGCCCACAGATAGCGCGTTCCAACGCGACCCCAACCCACGACCAGATCCCACCCTCCCAAGACTAGCCCCTGGCAACGTGGAAATCATCCCACACCCTTCTGACCCTGACAGGGTTTGCACATGCTAACATTATTATAAGAGTAGTTCTTGCACGAGCGCATGGGCATTCTAGACAAGTTGAAACATTTTCATCTGGGAAAAAAGCACGAGTTAGACCTGCCAGAGCCAGACAACCCGCCACCTGCAGCAGACATCCCCCAATCACTAGATCCAGAACCCCTTGTAGGGGTGACCCATGGCGGATTGGTCGATCCTAAACCCATGGAGGGCCCTGGACAGATTGAGCCACCCCAACCCTTCACCACGCCAGCAGGACCGCCCGAGCCAAGCCCGGTGGCACCCACCCCCACAGGCATGAACCTTGAGCGAGACGTCCAGGTGGTGATAGCAAAGCTAGACACCCTGCGCGCACAGCTAGACAATGTTTTGCAACGCTTGGAAAGGATAGAGCAAAAATCCAATGACAAAAAAGAAGTCAAGTGGTAGCTTTCTCCATATCGCCTTAGTCGTACTCGTCCTTGACAGACTAACCAAATATATTTTTGCAGAGCACTCCATCCAGAACACAGGAACGCTGTTCGGCATGGGCAGCAACAACCTAGTATGGCTCGGCGTGAGCGTCGCCATCCTCGCAGGCATCTGGCGCTATCGCAAAAGCATGATGAAGAACAAGTGGTGCGAGCGCATGCTCGCCCTTGTCGTTGGCGGCGCGGCAGGAAACATCCTCGACCGCATACTCTACGGCGGCGTCATCGACTTCATCAACCTCCACTTCTGGCCCGTCTTCAACATCGCAGACGCAGCGATAACCGTTGGCGTTATCGGACTCATCTGGGATGAGTTCCGGAAAAAACACTAGCTCTTGCTTGCCTTCCACAACACCTCAAAGTATTCCTTGTACTCTCGTGCAGCTTCTTTACTTTCAATAACGACCGAAACGGGCTGCTCGAGCCACAACACCAAAACCACCTTGTCACCGTAGATGGCAGTCATGGCCGGGCCAGTATCCTTGCGAAGCATGAATCGCTTCTTTGCCGTTGGGTCAAGGAAAGGAAACTTTTTGGAAAAGATAATTCTGCTGGGAATCTTTCGTTTTTTCTTCTCAGCAAAAAAGCGTTGTGCATACGGACCTAACACGTCTTTGGTATGTTCGGCTACGTTGATCACCATGAGTTCCTTTCTTTGCTTGAGCACGTCCACAAACAGGTGCTTCACGCCCTCCCTGCCTTCATACACCTCGATCTTTGGCTTTGACATCATGGGTTGCCGCAACTTTTTGAGTTCTGTCTCTAAGACCTTTGCTCGTAGCTGTTGTTGTTCGATCGCTGCTTTCTTCCTGTCCAGATACGCAGAAATATTGTCAGGGGCAGTAGCAGAAAAAACGTGGGCGAAGTCTTGCACCACCGAAGACACCAGTCCCTTCTCTTTTAACATGTTCAGT
The DNA here is from genome assembly GCA_002687275.1 of Candidatus Woesearchaeota archaeon. Classification (GTDB taxonomy): domain Archaea; phylum Nanobdellota; class Nanobdellia; order Woesearchaeales; family ARS49. Next base: position 26,842 of record NYZT01000027.1, on the reverse strand, counting down.
GCCTCGTAGATGTGTGTTCTTGACACTGAAGAGTGCTTGGAGAGCTTGTTTGCAAGACAGGGACCATGCCTCAACAAGGCCAGATAGATCTCTATCTCTCGAGGCGTGAGGCCCACTTCCGCAAGCAGCGACGTATCCATACTGCAGTTATTACTGCAGACTATATTAATGTTTTCCCATTTCGGGACAACACAAGTTCATAAATGCTGCAAGGCTATCACTGCTAGGTGAGAATGTATGCATATGAATATGGGGATAGATTTGAATCTGCCAGATCCAGAACAAAAGGGGCAAGAAGAACCCTCCAAACCAGCTACGCGTACAGAAGATCCTCTAGACGCTCCTCTTTATGCCACGAGACTCATACACGCCTTGGAAAAAGAGGGATTCTCTGTTGATGACTACAGCGGACAGTGCGATAATTACTTCATGATTTGGATACCTGTTTTCGGCGGAGTTGGGATCTGGATCAGCTTAGACCTTCCCGGGAGGGGCGAAGGCGGACAGGAATCACCAATAAAAAAGTACTCGAGCTACAAAGATCTCGCGGATGTTTTTGTCCAGCACATCCAGAAATTCTACACCCCTCACCTCTCGGAAGATTACTGGTATACCCGACAAGGGAGAATAGAAGGACACGAGTACAGCAATCCTCCATCGCCACAACAGCCAGTAGAAAACGCAATTGTTGTGGCACAGTGGGATCTCGAGGATCTAGTTAGCTGGGCCCGCAATAGAAAAAGGAAGCCCGGCGAGTTGCTGACAAGTTATCTCATAAGACAGTTAAATCTCAACGGAGTCTTTGAAGAAGAACGACCCGGCCTGTACGTCATGAATCATTCGGTCACGCCTCTTTCCACGGTGTCTCTATACCGAGACTGCAGCAAAGTCCTTAGTCCCGAAGCGACAGCTGGCGCGAGCATGGAGGAGCGCGTGGTGCTCGATGTTCAAGAGGAAAAAACACAAGGGTGTGTTGAAGTGACTTTTTCAGGAGACTTATTCTCGATGCGCTTTGAAGGGAACCGAGCGCCGCTTCTCGACATCACCGACGGTCCAGAACCAGCAGAGAATAGTGAAGACGCTGTGAACGAAATTTTGTACTTAGTGGATCAGAAGTTTACGGGTTACCTAGACGAACAAAACACATAAATACGTCCAAGCCCCGCTGCACGTATGCGAACGCTCAAGCAGCTGGACGTCAGGAACAAACGAGTGCTTCTGAGAGCGGGCTTTGACGTACCGATCAAGGACGGCAAGGTATCCGATGACAAGCGAGTAGTTGAGGGGCTGCCCACCATAAAGTATTTACTCAAACAGAAAGCGATCATCCTCATCATCTGTCACGTTGGCAGGCCGCACGGAAAAAAATTGAAAAGCGTGAGCACGCTCCCCATCGCAGAAAGACTAAGCCACTTGCTAAAAAAGAAAGTCACCCACCTCAACGATTGCGTTGGCGTGGGACCGATAGTCTCCCATGCAGGGCCCGGCAGCATTTTCATGCTAGAAAATCTTCGCTACCACAAAGGTGAGGAAGAAAACGATCCAGTTTTTGCCAAGCAACTAGCAAGCCAGGCCCAGGTCTTTGTTGAGGACGCGTTCTCAAACTCACACCGAGACCATGCCAGCATGACGGGCGTGCCAAAACTACTACCCTCTGCTGCGGGATTACAAGTGGAGCACGAGATGCGGATGTTGCAAGCACTAAAGAATCCAAAAAAACCGTTTGTCGTCGTTCTAGGCGGCGTAAAAGTCAAGGACAAGGCAGCCGTCATTAAAGAATTGCTAAAAAAGGCCGACGCCATCCTGATTGGCGGGGCGATGGCGCTGACGTTTTACAAAAACATGGGCAAGCAGATCGGTATCACCGTCGGAGAAGACTACCCCACCAAGGAATTACTAAAATCCAAAAAAATAATGCTGCCCGTAGATTTCAAGATCCTGCACAAAGGGAAAACAAAAACTGTTGGTGTTGAAGCGATCCCAAAAGACGCAAGGTGTCTAGACAACGGGCCTCAAACCACCACGATTTTTGAGGAAGTTATCAAGAGGGCAAAAACAATCCTGTGGAGCGGGCCGATGGGAATGTTTGAAGACAAAAGATTTTCTTCTGGCAGCAAAAAGATCGCCAAGGCCATCGCGAAAACAAAAGGGTTGAGCGTGGTTGGCGGCGGCGAAACATTAGAGGTCGTGGACAAGTACAAGATTAAGGGGTTTAGCCACGTGTGCACTGGCGGAGGCGCCATGCTCATGGTGATAGAAGGAAAACAGCTACCCGCACTCAAACCACTTTAACTTTCAACTTTTCTAGAAGCTCATGAGGGTACTCAACCTCGACGTTGATGTCCTCAACCCTACGCAGGGCTTTTGTCTTGTCTGCCAACTTTTCTTGTAACTTTTTTGCCTCTTCAGACAGTTTTTGCGAGATTTTGATAGCATCATGTTCCTTGCTTGCACGATCTGCGTCCTTTGCCTGCTTGCTCAACAATGCGTACTCGCGCAACATCACGGTAAGTTCTTCCTTAGAAATGAAATCAATGGCATCTAGCGCCCTTTGCTTTTTCCCGTCATCCTTGAACGTGATCTCGCCTTTTCCGATCATGCCCTTGGCATAGGCTAGTGCGTCCACCACTTCCAGATCAATATCTGTGCTAAGAGCAACGCTAGCGTCGTCGAGGTATTGGTCCATTAGTTGTTTGTGGTGGAAACGTGCGTGGCCGTACTTTTTCAACACATCTCGTAACGGAGAGAACAGGTCTGCGATCTCTCCGCGCATGCGCTTGCTTGCAGCCCCTAATTTTTCAGCATTTTCTTGGGCTCCCAAAAAATCTTTTTCTAACAATCGGTTGGTGGCACGCTCCTCGCGGTCTTTGTATTGCTGTTCAATGCTTTCTACTTCCTTGGAAAGCACGGCTCGCTGGTTTTCTACGTGGGACTTTTCTTTCTTACCTCGTTGGTACTGCGCCAATCGTTCTAGAACTACCTCAAACTCGTTGGCTTCCTCCAACAATAACTGTTCTTTTCGTGCGTGCTCAAAATTTCGGACAGATTCGAGCACCGCCATGACCTCGTTTTGGAAAAACTCGTTCAGGATGGTCATGGATCTTTGGAGTTTTGTTCCTAGATCATCCAGGCGGTTGCTTTCTAGCCCGTTCTTGATCACTTTGATGAAGGTCTCTCGATTCCCTTCCATGAAATGCTTATGTTTGATAGGGATCTTGTCGTTGTTGAGCTCTGCGGCTTCGAGAGCTTCTATGGCACTTTGGATGCTCTTCCGACTCTCGTCTTGCTTGCTTTCGAAGGCTTTGGCCTGCTCTTTCTGTTCCTCTCTCCTTTCTTCGGCCTTTTCCTTGAGCCAGGCCTCTAGTTCTGCAGCAGGAATCTCCGTCTCTCGACGGAACCAATCACGCCATCCCATGACCTTGCAATCTATGTTGAGCTTATTAAGATGGGCATGATTTAAATACAAAACAAGTCTAGCACCGTCGTGGCAGCCATTGACGAGTTCCAAAAACTTTTGGTGGAAGCAAGCAAGGACAAGGCTAACGAGCGAAAGCTCGTACGAAAGGCGCACCTTCTCAGATTAAAGAAAAGACTAGACCTCTCTCCAGAACTCAAGCGGACGTACTGCAAGGAGTGTTTTGCACTTGCACGATGGCAAAAACGTATCCGAAAGGGCGTGCTGGTCCAAACCTGCGGGGATTGCGGCGCGGTTACGAGATACGAGTTGTAGCGGTAATAATTTATACCAGCAGGTTTCTGATGGTTTTTGACCCAAACGAGTGGTGATGAAGTTTTCGACGAGAAGCGCCGAAAGCTTTAAATACCACTGCTGTTAAATTATTTAACAGCGTGGTTGTTGGTAGTAGTCACACCGAGTTTGCCGTTTTTACCTATTCGACCACCCATCTAAAATACTCTGACAAGGTCAGATTTTACTACGCCATCAAGGGCAGAGATGGCAAATCTGGAATCATCCAAGACCTAAAAATTGAACAACTAGGCAGAACCGCACTCTTGGTTAAGAAACAACACGCTAACACCGTAGAGGCATTTCTCAAGCAGTGGAAGTGCAGCTACACACGGAGGGCTGTATGGAAGTAAGAAAGCTCCTCGCCGTTTTCATCGTCATCGCCGGGCTCGGGATAGCCGGAGGCACGATCACAGGACTTTTCGGTCTAGATCTGCCAACAACCACGCTAAACCTCACCGAGCTCCTAGGCCCGGCAGACACCTTCCTCGTCCAGACGCACGAAAACGTCACAACAGAAGTTGATGGAGAATTACTAACGCTAACCAAGAACCACGCAACAGTAAGAGAGGTGGAGCTTACGGTATCCTTACTCGTGGGCTCCAACATCTCTCAACAGACGCTACTTTACGAGTTTGGTGCACCCACCATCGAAGACATCCCAGACCTTACAGACCTTCCCAGTCTTATCGAAGACACAACCACGCTAGAGGACGCAGCGGACGAAGAGGATGATGCTGCAATCCTCAACTACAATTTCTTGCTCATACCGAAAGGTATGCAAATCCAGGAAGACGGCAGCATAAGCGGCGATCTTGGAAAGATTGATTTCGGTGGCAAACTGAACTACACCGGCATCCACGAGTGTCTCACGGTTGAGGATAATCTCCTCGGGCTGGACACGACCAAGTGCATCCATCTCAACAAAACAGCAATCCTCACCATCAACGGCGCAATAGGGAGCAAGATCGAGTACAGCGATGACGGAACAACCTGGGCGGCCTGTGACGACCAGACCAACCCTAGCTGTACCAACATCCAGTACGACAACGGAGACGTTAGTTTTACCGTTGACCACTTCACCCTGTTCAGATCGGCAGGAGAGGCCGTAGGCTTCTCTGTTGCTCCTGTTCAACAACAAGGAGACCTCCTCATACAAGCAGTCTCCATCACCGTCGTCTCGCTAGACGGAGGCAACCTCACGCTGGACGGGTACACCCTTAGGAACGAGACCAGTGAAAACATAACCCAATACACCCGAGACACCACCTTCTCCAACGCATCCCTTGGCAACAAAACCATGCCCGGCTGCTCAGGAACTCCCACTCCCTGCGGCGATATCGGTGATGAAGGTAGCTGCAACACCCAGCGAGGCTGCACCTGGGACGGAGACAGCTGTGAGGGCACGGTCGAGCCATGCACCAACCTAACCCTCGAAGATGACTGTACCTCCCAAACACCGTGCACCTGGGGCGACACAAAACACGCAAGCTATCGCCTCTTCCTGGACTTCAACACCACCATCATTCCTGACAACGCCAACATAACACTGGTGAACCTCACGCTAACAGCAGTAGAAATAACCGATGAGGACAACATCACGGTTGCTAGAATCTCCAAACCCGCAGCAGACTACACAGACAACGCCCAAGGCAACAACGACCTCTACAACGGCACCAACGGCAGCATCGACATCTACTTCCACGGCAGCACTAACTTCACCAACGACAGGAGCCTTTGCAGGGGCTTCAGAGATAACTGTGCCGAACAAGGAGACGAACCAGCGTGTAGCGTCAACGCCGGTTGCACATGGGCCGGATCCGCGTGTGAGGATCACGTGGACGGGTGCAACGTTGCTGGGCATGAGACAAAAGATACGTGCCTTACCTCTTCTGGCTGCTACTGGAAGGCCACTCAGCAACTAAGCCTTAACGCCTCAGATGACATCGAAAGCGTGCTGACAGGAGGCGACATGTTCACTTTTGGCATACGAACGTTGGAGCATAACGAATCCAACTCCACCGCAGAGATCGTGATGCAAGAAGACGCCAACATCACCAACTATCCTGTGCTGACCATCCAGTACGAAATCACGCTAACGTCGGACGTCGAGGTCCCCGAAGTAACCAAACTTAACGTCACGCCTCGACAGTTCCAGCGGGGCAACACCACCACCATCGAGGTCAACGTCACGGATGACAACATCACAGACACCGTGTACGCCAACATCACCATCCCCAACGGTAGCAACGTGCTAGTACAATTGTTCAACAAGTCAGGCACAGAGTTCAACAATACCTTGGTAACGCTAGCGACCGACACACCAGGGGAGTACAACCTCACCATACTGGCGAATGACACATCCAACAACAAAAACCACAGCATCTATCTCGAGTTTAATGTCACCAAATTTGCGAGCTGTCCTGCCGCGAGCGCCAACTGGGTCATCACCGGCACAGAATACGTAACGAGCAACAAGACCTGCGACAACATCAACGTTAGCGCAGGAGCCATCATGATCATTAACGCCACGAGTATAGGCAACGAAAGCATACTCATCAAAGCAGAGAATATCACCGTAGAAGGAGACATTCTGCTGAACGGCACGGGCTACCAGGCCAATCAGGGCGTCAACCAACTCTCAGACTCAGACGATGATTCTACCGACGGGCCTGGAGGAGGCCACGGAGGTAGTGGAGAAGGCAAAGGAGACCCCATCAACCCCGGAGGTATTGCCTACGGTGACCCTGTGAATCCCTTCCAGCCAGGCGATGGAGGAGGCCACGCAGGCAGTACTGATGACGGCTTGGCTGGAGCAGGAGGAGGCATTCTCAAGCTCGAGGCAGACGTGCTCATCGTTAACGGCACCATAAGCGCAGACGGCGCCTCAGGCATCCAAAGCGGTGGCTCCGGAATTGGCGGCGGAGGCGGAGGAGGCACCGTCCATATCATCACAAACCACATGAATGGTACAGGAAACATCACCGCCAGGGGAGGAGGTGGAGGTGGCCGCGGCGGAGGCGGAAGAATGCGTATCGAGTACAATCACTCCAGCCTCACCCACGATAACTATGACGTCTTAGGAGGCGGGCCCAACGCAAAGCCCGGCACACTGTTCCTGCTGGACGTGGACGACGACGTTGTCTACCTGATCGAAGACTTCAGATTCCCCTCTGCAAGCCTACAAGACATAGGCAGCCTGCGCATCATAGGGGTCAACGTGACCATGAATGACACTCTCAACATTAGCGTGGACGTGTTCAGCATGGTCAACGCCACGATTGAGGGCTCGCTGGAAAATCAAACGATCAACCTAACCATGAACGCCACCAACATGGAAATGAAAAACAGCATACTCGCCGATTTTCTTGTTGTCAACATCACCAGCGTCAACATCACCATCGACGAGCAGGCCAACATTGAGGCAAACAGCTCTGCCTATGGCGGTCCAGGAGTAGGACAGGACGACACAGCCGGCCACCCCCATGGGTCTGGCGCAGGACACGGAGGCAAAGGGTTAGACTCTCCTGGCGACCCCCCCGTACTAGCAGGTATTAGCTATGACAGCGCACGCAACCCCGTCAACCCAGGAAGTCAGGGCGGAGCAGGTGACGACGGCACCACAGAAGGAGGAAGAGGAGGAGGCGCAGTGTTCATCAGAGGATCCACACTCAACATGAGCGGAAACATCACGGTAACAGGTGGCATCAGCCTCGCAAGTGATGGCGGCGGCGGAAGCGGAGGCACCATCAACATCCTGGTAGACACCCTCATAGGAAACGGACGTCTCGAGGCAGAAGGAGCCGCAGATCATGAGAACGCCTCAGGCGGCGGAGGGCGTATCATTGTCAGAGCGAACACCAGCACGCTCGACCCCACTCGATCTTCTGTGAGCAGCAGAGGAAAGGCCTTCCCGGGCTCGCTAGCATTTGTGGATCTCGTCACTGGCGCGTTCAACATGCGACAGTCCTGGACGTTTGACGAGACACCCGTATACGCGTTTTCCATGAACTTAACAAACGTGGCAGCCACCTACAACGTCAGCATCAACATCTCTGGCGCGTTCTTCCGCATGCAAAACAGCACGCTGCTTCTTGCTGGAAACGTAAGTCTGGATCTAGACAAGAACCTCACCGTGAACACCACGGAGATGTCCATACTGAGCTCGACCATAGGAAACTTCACACGATTCAATGTAACATCGGTCAACGTCAGCATTGACAGCGAATCCTTCATCATCCTGGAAGCCTCTGGCTTCAACGCCTCCGCAGGACCCGGAGGAGGAATGGACGGTTCAACCTTTGGCGGCCCAGGAGGACATGGTGGAGCAGGCAGCGAGATACTCGGCGAAACTCCTCCCATGCCTCGCAGCGAAGTTTACGATGATCCCTTGAATCCTGTCGAGCTTGGAAGTGGAGGAGGCAAAGGAGGACAAAGAGGAGGCGGAGCAGTCTTCATCAGAGCTGACAGGTTGAACATGTCAGGAAACATCACCACAGACGGCGGGGCGAGCGATGGTCCAGGCGGAGGGGGAAGTGGAGGCAGCATCAACGTACTCGTCAACACCCTACACGGAGACGGAAAGTATATGTCACGAGGCAGCGGACTTTCAGGAGGCGGAGGAGGCATGATTATGTTGCGTTACAACACCTCCACCACAAGCATAGAGAACATGTTTGTTGACGGAGCGAATGGCAGCAATCCCGGCACCGCAGCCATGTTTGACATGGACAGCAACAGCCTCAACATCAGACAGAGCTGGCGATGGGTAAAACTGTCTGCCTGGAACTTCACCCTGTTGAACGTCACAAACGCAATCACGCTAGCTAACAACACGCTCAACATCACCGCCAGCGTCTTCCACATAACAAACTCGAGCATCCAACCAAAGAACAACGAAAGCTTCATCGGCAATCTCACCATCGGAGCAGGAACCTCCTTCTTGGTAGAGGCCGTCATCAACAGAACAAGCAGGCTAAACATCACCAGCCCTAACTTCACCTTCACTATAAGCTCAGTCATTCTTTCGGACGGCACAGGATTTGACGCAGGTCTTGGTCCAGGCGCAGGCACGGATTCCGCTAGCGGGGATGCCCCAGGAGCAGGCCACGGAGGTCTAGGCGGGCCAGCAACAACAGAACCCCCACTACCTTCTGGCCAAGTGTATGACGACCCAACAAACCCTGTTGAGCACGGAAGCGGAGGAGGAAACAGTGGCGGAGGAGGCGCGGGGGGAAGAGGAGGAGGCGTGATCATCATACGATCCAACTTTGCCAACCTCTCTGGCAACATCAGCGCCAACGGAATTGATGGAAGCGGCTCAGCAGGAGGAGGAAGCGGAGGCAGCATCAACATCCTCGTCAACGAACTCGTAGGCAACGGTACGCTCGACGCGACAGGCACTGGGGCCAGAAGCGGAGGCGGCATGATCTTCATTGGCTACAACACCACCACCATCTCCATAGAAAAACTCAACGCCAGTGGCAGCTCCGGCGGAGAAAGAGGCACCTCAGCCATGTATGACGAGAATGACAACAGCCTCAACATCAGACAAGGATGGCGATGGGTAAAACAATCCAGCTGGAACTACACCCTATTGAACGTAAGCAACGCTCTCACCAAAGCAAATGACACGCTCAACATCTCCGCAAGTGTTTTCCACCTCATAGATAGCATCATCGAGGGCAACACCAATGAGAGTCTCATCGGCAACTTCACGCTCAGCGCAGGCACCAGCCTCATCATGGACTCCACCATCAACAGAACGAGCAGATTCAACATCACCAGCCCTAACTTCACCCTCACGGTAGGTTCCGTCATTCTTTCGGACGGCACAGGCTTTGCCTCTGACTCTGGACCCGCCTTCGGCATGACCGGAGCGACAGAGGCAGGAAGCGGAGCAGGCCATGGCGGAAGAGGAATGCAAGGAGAGAACTTCCCTCTCGAACCATACGACAACCCCCTCAATCCTGAAGAGGCAGGAAGTGGAGGCGCCAGCGAACCTGGCGGCGCCCTAGGCGGGCGTGGAGGAGGTGTGGTGTTCATTCGTTCTTCCTTTTCAAACCTGTCTGGAAACATCACGGTTGATGGCGTGCTCCCTCCTCCAGGTTCACAGAACACTGGAGGGGCAGGCGGTTCCATTAATATTTTAGTAGGTAACCTCACCGGCGGAGGATTCCTCACCGCAAAAGGAGCTAACGCTAGCAGCGGCGGCATGATCCTTGTACAGTACAACTTCACCAAGATACCCATAACAAACATAGCAGTGGATGGAGACGGTGGCGCAGAGCCAGGAACGGCCGCCATGTTTGACCTGGACGATAACAGCTTGAACATCCGACAAGGATGGCGATGGGTCAAACAAGCCAGCTGGAACTACACCCTATTGAACGTAAGCAACGCTCTCACCAAAGCAAATGACACGCTCAACATCTCAGCCAGCGTCTTCCACCTCATCAACAGCACCATCGAGGGCAACACCAACGAGAGCTTCATCGGTAACTTCACACTCAGCGCAGGCACCAGCCTCATCATGGACTCCACCATCAACAAAACAAGCGCGATGAACATCACCAGTCCCAACTTCACCCTCACCGCAAACTCGTTCATTTCCGCAGACAAGGCAGGGTTCAGGGCAGAGCAAGGACCAGGAGCAGGACTTGGAGGAGCTAACGGAGGCTCAGGAGCAGGCCACGGCGGCAAAGGCTCAGACTTTATCGAAGACGCCGGGGACAACTCTCCAGGAGGCAATCCATATGACAGCCCATTCAACCCCATCCAACCAGGAAGCGGAGGCGGAGCAAGATTATCCCAAGGAGGCGGAGCAGGAGGAGGCGTGGTGTTCATCCGCGGCAACCAAGTTAACATCAGCGGTAACATCACCGCCACTGGCGAAGATTACCAAGGGACAGACATCGGCGCCGGAGGCAGCGGAGGCACCATCAACGTCATCGTCAACAATCTCACCGGCAACGGAAACTTTGAGGCAAGAGGTGCAGACAACAGCTCAGGAGGCATGATCACGGTAAGAACCAACTTCAGCACCATATCCATCGAGAACACGGACGTGTCTGGCAAGTCTGGAGGTGGAGTGGGCACCATAGCCTTCTTTGAGTTGAACGCCAGCAGCGTCCAAATCAGAGGCGGATGGAGATGGGTGCTCACCGACCTCAGCATATGGAATTATGCCACCATCAACATCACCCAGGCTGCAACAACCAGCAACCACAGTCTTACGCTAAACGTCACCAATCTTATCTTGTACAACGCAAGCATCATCCCCAACCCCAGCCAAAACCTCTCCAACCTAAGCATCACTGCCGAGCACATACTCCTAGACATGGCACAGATCGCCAACGTCACCCGGCTCAACATCAGCACCACCAACATGACCCTGGACGTCCAGAGCATCATCACCACAAAAGGATTTGGGGCAGAGACCGGTCCTGGCGCAGGACCCATCGGTTCATCAGAAAGCAACGGCAGCGGCGGCAGCCACGGAGGTGTTGGAGCGCCCACATGGATATCCACAGCCAACCCCGAAATCGTCCAAGAATCGTACGGATCAAGGTATGGCAGCGCCTTCAATCCTGTGGAGTTAGGAAGTGGGGGCGGAGGCGCAGGTGCAGCTCCTACGGTTAACGGCTCGCAAGGTGGCGGACTCGTGTTCATCGAAGCAGGACTCATCAACATCTCCGGAAACCTGTCGGTAGACGGCTTTGGTGACCAGGAAGGCGGCGGCGGTAGTGGGGGCAGCATCAACATTGTTACAGACGTTATCGACGGCCAGGGCTACCTCCTCGCACGTGGTCGCGGAGGAACCGGAGAAGGCGGCGGCGGAGGCCGCATCATGATCAAGTACAACACAAGCCTGGTGAACAACAGCCACCTTCTCGCTAACGGCTCCAACGGAGGGGTAACCGGCACGGTTGGCCTGTATGACATCGACCACGACCACCTGTACGCCGTCCAAGGATGGGAATGGAGCGCGGTAGACCAAAACAACTTCAACATCAGCAACGCCACCATGCTACCCGGCACCGTTGTGAGAGGTACTGGAGCCATCGTCACGCTCAACAGCACCTACATCATGGATGGTGCAACCTTTGCTGGCACCAACGGTTCCACAGAGATACAGGCAGAGTTCTTCTACGTGAGAAATGCCACGTTCAACGGTACTGCAGCAGGGGTAAAGTTTGTCTACCAAAATAGATACCACGACAACCACTCCGTCATCATCACGGACAGCACGTTCAAACTCGGCCAGTTGAACACCAGCGGCATAGAGTTTGGAGGCGTGGCAGGTAATGTTAACAATCTCTCAGGCTTCCTGGTGCTTGCTGAGGACTACGCGCTTGCAAACACCAGCCTTGAATCAAACCTTGACGTGGCAGCACAGATCACCTTCTTCAACACCCTGTTTGAGAACCCTCGCGCTACTAGAGATCCAGAAGATGATGGCGTGTTTGAGACCTGCCCAAGCAACGTGTGCACAGAGGTAAGCTTTGCTAACAGAGTTCACGTGTACAACGTCACAGGCTTCTCTAGTTATGGTGAAGATGCCAACCCCGGCACAGGCAAGATTGTCGTTCCCAGATCCAGCAGCGCACCCAAGAAAACAGCAAAAGCTGAAGAAGCAACAGAGGCGCCCGCACCAGCTCCCGCACCAGCTCCCGCGCCTGCAGCACCAGCAGCAAAAGCAACAGGAGTAAGCGCAGCAACCTCCCAAAGACGAAGCAACATCGGCAGACTATTCATCAGCCAAGAAGACATCGAAGCAGAAGAAGTTGCATGCGCACAAGGAGAAGCAGGAAGCCAAGTAAAGATCAAAAAAGCCGGCGCACCACCAGTACCCACAGGATACAGCATACTCGCAGACCCCTTCGCCATGGACTGCAAAGGAGACAACGTCGTACTCACGCTGAGCGTCTCAGAAAACTACGAAAACATCACCACGCTAAAGTGCAATCGTGACGGTTGCGAATTTGTTGGCGTGGAAAAGCCCACAGAGTTTGAGTGTGGTGGTGTGAGCTACTCCGAACTTGTGCTAAGCGAGTACTCCAAAGAAGGGCTAGAAATCGACAGAAAACGCGTGCTCACCAAAGAAGCTATCATCACGCCCGAAAAACCAAGAGTCCAAGTAGAAAGCTACACCATTGAATTCGAAGACGTCACCAAACCCTTCAGGTTCAACATGAAACCACATGCCCTCAGCCTACCACAAGTAGACAAACACATCGCACTACTCGTAGACCCCATCGAAATCACCCAAGACAGCGGAAAACCACAAACCGTCACCATAAGCGTCCAAAGTCCGCGAACCAGCAACGTACTCGAAGGAGAATTCCCCGCCTTCAGAAGACAAAACGGCGACATGCAATCCATAGTCACTAACTACGACGGCAGCGCGGTTAGTGGAACATTTGAGACCAACACCACCAGCGTACTCGGCTTCTACGGCATCAGGTGTGATAGCTGTGACGATGTTACGATGAGTAAGGAACATGATGGTGGCAGCAGACAGGCACTCATACTCATCCACGGCTTCATGAGTAGCCCAGCTACCTGGCTACCCCTGATAGAAGAATTCAGACTCACCAAACAACCACAACAAGTCTACAGCATCGCCTACCCAAGCACACTCGACTTCAAAGAAATCTCACGACAGACAAGACTCCTCATCGAAGGCACCCTACAAGAATTCGACACCGTAGACATCGTCGCCCACAGCATGGGCGGACTTATCACCCAACAAGTACTCAAAGACATGACCCGCAAAGAATTCGAAGAAAAACTCAGAAAGCTCATCCTTGCAGGAACACCAAACGACGGCAGCCCAGCCATCGACATCTACAAAAAAGTACAAAAAAGAATAGGCGCAAAGAAAAACATCGTACCCTTCCTCGCGGCAAGCCCCACCGCGGTACAATCCTTGAGTCAAGGAATCCAGCTCCCACGAATGGAAGACAAAGAGTACGTGGTGCTAGCGGGCAACAGACCCTTCTCTATCGAAACAGCCCTGTTCACTGTGGAATCAGACCAGATCGCACAATTCTTCGACGAGCCCAACGATGGCGTGGTAGGCGTAAAGAGCGCCCAGCACGTTGGCGGCGAGTACGTCAACAACAAGTGTGAGGACTACTTTGAGATGGAGCTCGACCACGGACAGATCATCGATCACGCAGTACCCCGAAAGGTCATCGCAAGGTTGGTGGCGAAGAGAGTAGAAGGCAAGGTTACGCTAGGCTTCAACCAGTACGTACGGTTGAACATCAACAACTGTCAGCCAGGCTACACCTACGCCGTTGTTGGCCAGGAAATCGACGAAGCAACCGTCGCAGACCCACTCAACTGTAAGTGTGGCAACGGTGTATGTGGACAAGGAGAGGATTCAGTTAACTGCCCAAGCGATTGTTTGATCGTCGACAAGGACGCCAAGAACTTACTACCTATGATCATCTATGGTTTCCTCCTAGCCATGATCGCACTCATCCTCTACGGCGAGTTCAAGAGACACAAGTACGGCAAGGACCTGCCAAGGTTGTTCAGGCTAAGCAAAGTAGGCATCGCACTGCTTCTTGGCGCCACCCTTGGACTCCACCACTACTTGTACGAAGCTCTCGTCCCTGCCTACGTTCTCCTTGCTCTGATTGTTGTCTCTGTCCTTGTCGAATTCTTCCGTCACGCCCACATGCCACACTTGCCACGTATGCCTCACCCCTTGCGACGCTGGAAGCCACGAAGGCAACCAGTCATGATGCCCACATTGAAGAGACTGCACGACGCATTCTTGAAGGTCAGCCTTCCCAAGCTCAAGCCTATCCGACTCCCAAGAAGAGAAAGCCTACCACCACCCAAGTGGGACCTGCCAAAGGTAAAGTACAAGCCATTCAGCATCAAGCCTCAGCCAACACCACAACCCAAACCAAGGACGAGCGGGGAACGATTGCAAGAGATGTTGGGCAAGCGACATCACCGCGCGTGGACCAAAGAAGGCCAGGTCGCGCAAGTTCCAAAGCCACTCCATCAGCTCAAGAAGCAGTTTGGCACAAGATACGAGCGATACTTGCAACAGACACCAAAGGCCAAGCCGCACGTGGCGCCAGTACAGAAAAAGCCGCGCATGCCGGCGCACAAGCCAAGGTATGGCTTTGACAAGCTCAAACAAAAGTTTGCCAGCAGAGTAGAGGACAGATTACAGTACACGAAGCCAGAGCCCGAAGTTGTAAGACCCCCACAAAGGATTGAGCGAAAGCCGCACGAGCACAAGGGCCACATGCTAGAATCATTAAAGAAGAGCTTTGACACTAGCTACAGAACCAAGACATCCTACGTACGACCCGAGCCTCGCCCCACGCCAAAACCACGACCAGTAAAGAAACGGGAGCGCCACACTAACGTCAGCCTAGACCGCTTACGAGAAAGCCTTGGCACGAGCTATCAACGTCAGGTAAAACCAAAACCAGTTGTCAAGCACAAGCCCAAAGAGCCCCCTACGAAAGAAGAGCATACCTACACCCACGCAAAGCGCTTGCGTGACCTGAAGAAAAAGTTTGGGGGTGGCAAGAAATGAACTTGGTGCCCATGAACATTGTCACGTATGACACCAAGCACTTGGTGTACAAAGACAAGGTCAGGTTCTTCTACGCGCTCAAGGGTAGGGGAAACAAGCCAGGCATTGTTGAAGAGTGCGGCATCGTGCAGCTTGCCAAGACCGTGCTCTTGGTAAGACCCGAGCATGAAAAGAAGGTTAAGGCATTCTTGAAAGAGTGGAAGTGCCGCTCCCAGATAATGCATTGTCTGATGAGACCGGACGAAATTAGCGCTTCAAAGCGTGCTTGATGTCTCTGTCCGTGTAGTGCATGCTTTTGAGATAGTACTCAATGCGGTCTTCCGCGGTGTTTTCTCGTCTCGCCTGCCGGACGTATTCCCGCAGTTGCTTTCTTCGTCGACGGATATCCACAAGTTTTCTTCGCAAGTGCACCAAGGCATACATTGCGGCAGCAAATACTACGAGGCCAAGGATTATGCTACCCCACCACACTGCCGGCTGATCCAACCAAGGAAGATTCATGCCCTCGATGCGTTGTTCCTCAACACAAATTTCCTCGCCGTCCTCTTCGTGGCACACGGTTTCTGTCACTTTGACAGTTGGCAACGTGATATCACCGGTTATGGTGTCAGCCATGACAAGGGCTAGGGCGCATAGGGCCACCAGGCCAACAATAAGCACGCTAGGGTTTTTCACTTTCTAACTCCTTTGCAGACATGGCAAATGCCTTGTCCACCATTTTTGGATCATACCCTCCTAGGATGACGTACTGTCGTATTTGGTTATCAGGATAACCAATGCGCTTACACTGCATTATGTAGTCCACCAAGGGCATGAGATCATCATGTAGTTTCTTCCAGTAGGCAAGTGCGAGCAGCGGCAGCAGAAGCAATAAGAGCCATAGCCACCACCAGCTGCGTTTCTTCTTGACAAGTGGCGTTTTAACTACCTTAGGCTTTGGTGGCTCGATCACCACGGGTGGCGTCTCAGGAGTGGGGGGCTCGATCAGTATCGGCGTCTCTTGTAGGACTGGCTTTTCCACCACAACTTCTTTTGTGACCGTGATAGGTCGCTCGAGAACCACTCTCTTGGTGATGGTGGTAGGTATCTCTACTATCCGATCTCTTTCTACAACTCGCTCTTTCTCGACGATGATTGGTTCTTTGATGGTGATGTTCACTAACTTGGTGATGGTGACTTCTTTGGTGAGGTTAACAATCTTGGTTACGAATATGGTCGTGATGTTTTTCTCTTCTGGTTCTCCTGGCTCACAGCGATCCAGCACGCATATCTCACTTCTACCGCATGTTTCTGGGCCGCAAGGTAGCACACACTCTTGGTCAAGGCAGATCTCTCGGTCATAGCAGATTTTGCCGCCGCACGCTGGCTTGCACTCGTCGTCCACGCATACCTGGCCGGGCCCACACACGGTGTCTCCACATACTGGCACGCACTCTTCCAGCACGCACTCTTCGTTAGCTAGGCAAATCTTATTACCACAAGCAGGCAAGCACTCTTCGTCAATGCAGGCTTGGCCTGGCTCGCACAGCACGCCGCCGCAACCTGGCTTGCACTCTTCCTCATCACATATCTCTCCAGGGTCACAGATGGCTTTGCCGCAACTATCCACGCAAGTGTTATCCTTGCACGTTTGTGGTGGCTTGCATACTTTGCCTCCGCAGCTTCCTGGGCAACTTATGGTGCACACTCCTTCCACACATGCCTCTCTTGGCGTGCAGCAGGTATTTCCACATGGCAGTGTCTTTAGTCCGTTGAAGAATGTGGGACATTCTATTGTTATCTCTGGCTCTGGGCAGTCTGCAACGCACTCACCGTCTGAGCACATCTCACCTGGAACGCAACACGTGCTGCCGCAGGCATTGGTGGAGGATCCATCAGGCATCAGAGGACAACCAGTCTCAGCAGCAACTAGGCCTGTTAGAAGAACTGCGTTTCCTGTGAGCCTGTTAAGGAGGGACGCTATGGGGCCGGCACATTGAGGGATGCACTTGTCATCGATGCAGTTTTGTGTGTTGCTGCAACACGTGTCGCCGCAGGCTTTCAAGACCTCTCTTCCCTCGATCTCTGGGCATTTGATCACTCCACACTGTCCGGCTACCTCACCCAGTATGTCTGTGGTTCCTTGGTCATTGCAGATCGAGTGTTCGGTGCCATCGCAGAACTTTTCTCCAGGAGTGCATACTGCTCCACACTCATCCTTGACTACACCCGTCAACCCTATTGTTCCGTCGTCCTTGCACACCGCAGTTTGTGTTTCTTGGCAAAGTTTTTCTCCAGGAGTGCATGCCGCTCCGCACCTGTTTTCCTGTACGCCTTTGGATACCCACTTGCCACTTTCACAAACCACGTGAGCCGTACCCTCGCATTTTGTCTCGCCGATCTCGCATTCTGATTGCACTTCGGCACATTCTGGCTCTCCAGGGAAGCAAGGACACGCGTTGCCCTGATCGCCACACAGGCCACACACAGAGAGCCGGTCTATCCAGGCAGTGTGGGGATTACCTGAGGTATGACCTGAGTAGATCTTGACCGTTTTAAGATTGTCCAGGACTAATCGTTGATCGCCCGTCATCTTACCATCTATGATGAGGTATGTCTTGCCATCCTTACGCCGGATGACGTAGTCTACGTAATCATCAGTGAGCTCACCTGAGTGTTGGATGCACTTTTGCTGGTTGCAGCCTTGGTACTGGAAGGGATAGACATGCCTTGTTCGTCCATGTCGCCGTACGCTTTGTCCAGGCCCTATGGAGACCGCTTTTCCTGTGTCGTCATAGGCTTCTATGGCTACTTTCTTGCTGTCCCCAATGTGTCGCAATCCAAGATCCATGCGGATGCGGCCAAACACGGCAAAGTCGGTGAGTGGCGTTTTGAGCTCGCGTGTTAGGCGGAGGGCTTCGTCCATTCCTGAATTGGTGTCAATGCGTAGGGCTCCTTCGTCCTTGTTCAGTATTGCACGTTTATCATCAGTAACCCAGCCATTGTTTGGACCACCGCGATTGCCACAGAAGTCAATATCAGGTAGTGGCGGTTCTGACTCGCAGAGTCCCTTAACGGTTAGACCATCGAACCATGCAGTGAAAGGTGGCGAGCCTCCCCACGCGTGGGCGTTTAGGGATATCTTCTTTAGTTTGAAGAATTGGGCCCCTTGCCTGTTTGCTTCCTCGCCGTTCACGTATAGGATAAACGTGCTGCCCTTCTTTACCAAGCGGTAACGTATCACGCTGCCGTCGTAGTCTTTCCAGTTTGTTTTACAATCAAAGGGAGTGCATATGTGCACCACCGCTTGCTTGTTGTGTGGTGTGCGGCCATGGAAGTACGTGTATTGGTTGAGGCCGTAGCTGTACTTCCTGCCTTGCTCGTCCTCTACGGTGAGCATGCTTTTGCGTCCACGACGGGGGATTGCATAACCAAAGTCTGCCTGGGAATTCCAGCTAATGTCAAAGTCAATGAGTGGTTTGGTAAGCTCGTGAGTGAAGGTTGAGCCATCTAGGCCACCAACGGTTTCTATACGGATGCGACCGCCTTGGGCCTGGATCGCACTATGCTCTCCTTTGTCCACAGTCCATGTTCCTTTACTACCACAGACATCGATGATCGGGAGCACGTCCTCTACTGGCGGCGCGCAAATGCCGGAGAGGTGGAAGTCCTTAAACCGTGCTACGTTGCCTAGACCCTCTTGGTAGGTACGGAGTTCGATGCGCTTCAAAGCGCCAATCTTGCTGCCGATTTGTTGGATAGCCTTTTCCACGCCATCCACGACTTCGTACACTTTGATCGTGCTTCCTTTCTTCTCAATAACGTAGTGTTGCCACGCTTCGCTTTCATACCCGCCGCCGGTTCGTTCTCCACGGAGGAGTCTTGTTCTTCCATGCGAGCGTCGGTAGTTGCCTATCTCTATAGCGTGCTCACTTCCGCCTGCGTCCATGACGACGATGGTGGCGCGTACTGGTTTGCCATCAAAGACTGCGTAAACGCTGCCCTTGAGCCTGAAGTCTGCTAAAGGATCAGTAAGCGTTCGGTAGAGGATGACGTTAGGATCTTCTGCGTATCCAAAGCGTTTGATTTCTAACACGTTGGTTTCAGAGCGTACGCGGAAGCCATACTTTGGCTGTGTCTTACCCCAGGAGGCCGGATCAAGAGCTAGTGGCTTGCCAAAGTTTGCGTCAGTAGGACAGGTGTCGATAGGCCTGTCCTCGCTTACTTGCTTTTTGTCCTCGCAGAATCCACAGCTGGCTATGTATTCTTGGCGCCAGCCAGCACGTTCTTGGTAGTTTAGGGGCGGAGTGCCTGTTATCGTGACGCTTTCTATGTGCTGGTTGCACTTTATGTTGCACTCGCCTGTTCCTTTTCTGACGCAGTTACAGTGGAGGTTTGCGCGGTACTGGCAGGCCTTGTCTCCATGGGTTCCCGCTTTCACTAAGATCTTACCCCCACTCACAGGGATGGGCCCTTGGTGCGTGTACAGTTCGACGCACTCGTCCGTGTCTGACTTTATTGGTGGAGGCGGTGTTTCTGTCCAGGCCAGGTTATCTGCTAACGCCGTCGGTACACACGTACCCGCCTTGCATGCTTGTGTTTCCCAGTTGCAGCAGGAACCTCCACAGGGGATGTCAGGTTCTTCACAGTTGCGCATTATCCTCGTCGCTGCAGAAATGGACATGGAGGGAGGTGTGATCTCTGGTTCATCCACAAACGGATCGTTGTCTGTGCCAAAGAAGGATTTTGCCCCAGGATCAACCGTAAACAGGTTTTCCAAGAAGTCAAAGACTCCTAGTCCGGTTACCTTGTTACCCTGTCGTTTCTTTACCAACAGGGTCAAGGGAGAGGGCTCTAGTGGTCTGATGAGTAGTCCGGTCAGTGAGGGAATGGTGCTCTCTGTCAGCCTGAGGATCACACGCTTTCCGCGTAGTTTGCCAAACCTTTTTTGGATGGACGCGTTCATCTCCGCGTTCTTATAATCACCAGCTTCTGCAACCACCCTATATTTGCCTTCAGGAAGGGTCACGGTTATGGGTAGTCTATCGCTCATCACTCTTCGGGTTACTAGCACGTCACCACGGTAGACCTTGATGAGTGCTCCGGTTAGCGGCTTGTTTCCGGGCCCTTGGACGGTTATGACAAGATCTTCCAGCGTAGGATCTTTTTGTTCTTTGCGTATCTCTACCCGGCCCTTGTCAGTTTTTGGTTCGGTGTTCAGAGCCACTCTTGCCTCAACGAAATCTCCGTGCATGGGCAATTTCACGGTTATGGAGTCTTTTCGTTGGCGAGCGCCCACTTCTTTCGTGGCCAACAATGAAAAGACTATTCTTTCGTCCATTTCTTGGATGACTTTGGTGGAAAGTATCTTTTTCCCATCGATCACTATGTGATCCGGGCCAAAGCCCACGAGGAATGTGACGTTGCCGTTTTCATCTGTTACTTTTTCAGCAAGCTCTCGTAGTTTGACTCCGGTAGGGAATCGGACATTTTTGAGCGTTACTTTAACGCCTTTGAAGGGTTGGACAAATCGTTGGACGCCAGATCTAAAGTCTGCATCAACGTGTACCGTGATCTTGCTTGTCTCTGCGGTGGTGCCTTCGATAGGTCGACGGACGAAGAGGTTCACTTCTTTTATTTTCTTGCCTGGAGCGGCAAACCCGAAGCTCTTGCTAAATATTCGCGGCTGTGTTTCAATAATGAAACGGCTAGCCCCACAAGGGAATAGGGTGGCCCGTCCAAGAGAGTTCGTCACTTTTGAATCGGCCACGTTCCTTTCATGCGCTGACAACCCAATAAAGTCGATTGCTTCTACCTTTAGGCCCTGGACAGGAATTCTTCCGGGCATCTCCAACACGCTCACCGGCACCTCTCCGCAGCCCTGGGTGACGTTGTGTACCTGGGTGAAGTTTTGTACCTGGGTTACGTTGACGACGTTTTGGAACACTTGGGTGTAGTTTGTCTTCTGGGTGTACTTGACGATGTTGATCACGTTCACCAGGCTCGCCCCTCCACCTAGGTTTGCCGTGCACGCAGGCTTGCAACTACCTCGTATGCATCGCTCGTTCGGACCACAACAATCATTGCCACATAAGATAGTCAATCTTCCTCCTGGAAGCACAGGGCACTGATTGCATTCTTTCAGGAAGTACTCACCCACTTCTTTTTCTGCAGCTTCTTTATTTGCTGGGCAGGTCTTAGGAGGATCTTCATCGTACTCCGGGCATTCCATGGTGCACTGGCCCTCAACACAGCTCTCACCTTCCACGCAGCACACGTCACCGCACGGCCATGTTTCTGTACCGTCGGGGAATCTTGGGCACGCTGGCGTTCCAGGTGTCGGTAGCGGCCTGTCTGCAGGACAGGCACAGCCCGTGCCACCAGACATGATCGAGCCGTTGCCGGCCTCGGGTCCGGGTACGCCACACTTGCCTGGTTGGGGTCCTAGGTTTTCAAACTTCCAGTTGTTGTTGCACTTTAGGAATATGCTACCGTCACACTTCTCTTGGCCAGGCGTGCAAAGGTTGCCACATACCGTAAAGCGAATGCCAAGGTTTTCCCATGTTCGCTGGTCGTTACATTTGTAGAGTTCGGTTCCCTGGCAAGCCTCTTGGCCGGGAGAGCACTTTACTCCACACTTGTCTTTGATGAATCCTCTTTGGATTAGTTCTCCGTCCAGGCACTGCCAGTGTTCTTGGCCTCTGCACTCGTCTTGGGTGCATGATCCATCAGTGGATCGTCCTGGCCCTCCAGTAGATGATCCTGAGTCATCAGAAGGTCCAGGTGGCCCGGGTGGAGGCTGAGGAGGTGTAGAGGTCAGCGGCTCACCGCACATGCCCGCCGTGGTTCCTTGGTTGGTCCACTTGCCTTGATCATCACACATAGTGACTGTTCTGCCTTCACAGCCGGTTGTTCCGGGGTCGCATTCAGTGCCGCACTCTCCTTGAACAAAGCCTCTTGGCTGGAAGATGTTGGTATTCAAGCACTCGTACAACTCGCCCATTACACACGACTTTTCTCCTACCAAGCAAGCCACGCCGCATTTTCCGGACTGGAGTCCGTGATTTTTCCACTTGCCAACACTGTCACATTCTATGTAAGCATTTGCAGGCGAGCACAGGTTATCTCCTGGAACACAATCAACGCCACAATGACCTAGGAATATTCCTTGGGACTCCCACCTACCTGCCACGCACGTAGAGTATTCTATATCCTGACATTTGGTCTCGTCGGGTTGGCATTCTGGTGGTGCCTCACAGCGTGCCTGGAAGGATGACTTGTCTTTGCATTGTTTTGGTGGCTCGCAACATTCGTACTTCACGAGGTTGGTTAGTTTGGTTAGGTCTCCGGCATCGAGAGCTTTTTTGATGGGAACAGTGTCTACGCCGGTCAGGGATTGGCCACAGTAGAACTGTTGGTCTCCTGTGAATCGTGGTGCACAGAACCGAGGAAGCAATGATGCCTCAGGTGCTGGTGGAGCTGGTGGAGGACTAGAACATTTTCCTGCCATACACGTGCTTCCTTGATCGCAGCAGGTCTGACCACACTTGGTCTTATCCGAAGCACAGCCACAGCAGCTGTTTTCGCATCTTGCGCTTTCGCTCTGACAATAGCTATCAACACGTTGTTTGAGTTTTGCCACTTTGGCAGTTGCGTCGTCAGTTATGTCTTGACATTTTTGCCTGTTTTCGTCAGCGCAGGCCTCTCCGCTCACCGAATCACAATCGTCAAGACATTGCTGGTGCATGACCGTGACGTCGTATTGGTCGAGTTTTGATTTCCAGTTTTCGCAATCTACCATGCACGTAGATTTGCATGCGGGTTCTGGAGACTGTGGGAAGTGACAGGTGTCTGCAGGAGCGTTGACAGGCGCAGGCCCGTCGTCGATATTCGGAGGCGTGGGGGTAAAGGGTGCGACTGTAGGCTCGCCAGCAAAGGGATCATCATCTGGACCAAAGAAGTCTTTCTTTCCTGGATCTCCTGTGAATAAGTTTTCAAAGAAGTCGATGATGCCTGCCCCGGTTACCATGTTACCTTCTGTCTCAGGAATTGCCTGATCCGTCTCTTCGGGGAGCACGGTCAGGAGCTCGGTTCCGGACGGTACCACATCCACCCAATGCCTGTCAAACTCGTCGGCAAAGACGAAGGCTGCGCCCTCTTCGTCCTTTCCGGCTAGGGGGGCGCCCACCACGAGCATCTCGTCCAAGCTGAGCGCGTGGCCGAAGTGGACAGGGGTGCTTTCCGTTATTAGGCGCGGGAAGCTAGCGATCTCTTCCGGATCGAATGGTCCGTAGTCTGCCTGGCTGCCGAGTAACTCCTTGGAAAGATCAAGAGCGCCTGTTTCAGGATGCTTGACGATAAACACCAGGCCATTATCTTCTTTTGCTGCTTTTGCTCCTACAAACGTTTTGCTTCCGTTAGTGGCCACGCTCCATCCAAACAACAGAGGATAGGTGCACGTTCTTGGGGGTTCGAAATCCCGGTATAGTAGCGTGAATGTGTCTCGTATGCGATACTCTGAGACGTGTCCCATGTCACGTTTCCATTCACTGCGGTACGCCATCGCGTGTCTTGGCGCGCCCACGATAAGTGTTCTGTCCAGGAGATCTAGACTCGCGCCAAACCATGCACCTTTGGTGAGATTGGCGTTAACCACTCGACTGTGCAGGCCCCATTGGCTGCCCACCTTTTGGTACACGAACACCGCCCCTTGATCGATCTCAACGGAGTCTTGGCCGTGGGCTCCGATGGCGATAAGATCATCATCCACGTCCAGCGCGCTGCCATAAAAGTCTTCGGTTTGTGGTATCGGGCTCACCAGTTTTTGGACAAACTCCATGTTGGCGTCGTACACGTACACCGCCCCATAGTTGAAGCCAGGCAGGCAGTGCAGGTTCAAAGGATCAAACAATTTGTTGACGGCTCCCACGAGCAGGGTGTTGCCGTCAAAGGCAAGCGAGCTGCCAAACAAGGCTGCGTGGACTGACTCATCAGGCTCGAGCTTTTGGGCCATCTGCCAACCATCGGCATTCTTGCGGTAGACGTATGCCGCACCAGGAAGTCCAGCAGCATCGCTGTTTGGAGCTCCAACGACAAGTGTGTCGCCGTGCATGACTACTGCTTGACCGAACAGCTCATAGCTCTCACCAGGAGGTTCTAGTGTCTCAGCATGACGGAATGCGTCCTTGCGTAGTCTTAAGTACATCGATAGCCTCCTACCTATACTCGCAGGCGCACCGCTACCTCGGTACGAATAGGGGGTAAACATCGGACCTTTTGCATCAACGTAAGACTGCGGAGGGGTGGGCCACACGTTGGTTGGGGTAAGCAGCGGGTTAGTACGCTCGTACACGTAGACATTAGCGGGGTAGGGGGCGCTTGTTCTGTTATGCACCGCACCAACAGCTATCTTGTTCTTGGATGTGGCAACACTGATGCCAACTCTACTTTGCGGCAGGCTTGTTGGGGCAGCCGCGCCGCTGTGCCAGCCTCGGTTATAGTTCGGACAGACACCGCCACAATCGAGAGGTACAGGGGGCTCAGGCGGTCCTGGACAACCGCTGACGCACACTCCCTCCTTGCATTGGTGGTTGGGCCCACAGCAGGTGTTGCCGCATTTTGTTGTGGGTCTGTTGCCAGGGAGCACAGGGCAGTCTGTAGTTTGAATGTCACATTTTGGCTCGCACACTCCCTGGTTGCACTCTTCATTGGCCGTGCAGCACGTGTCACCGCATGCCGTAGTTTGTGTTCCGTCAGGGAACGTTGCGCATTCTTCGAGCATAGGCTCAGGATCTGGCGGAGGTGGCGGAGGTGGAGGCGGAGGTGGAGAACCAAAGTTTTCGCAATCACAGCCTGGCTCGGTCGTGCATGTTCCCACTACTTTGATATAGTCAAAGTCAACTTTGTACGCTCCGGCCCCGTTAGCAGCTGCCGCGCTGAGTTGGACGCTTGCCAACCTACCGATGTTTAGTTTGCCGTTGTAAATCTGGTTGCCGTTCTCGGTTATGGTAAAGGCTTCTCCCTTTCTCGTGAAAATGTAAAGAAGGGGCTCGCCAGTGTATCGTGTCTCAGTATGTCCACAACTAGGGTTGCACACCTCTCCTTTCCAGGTCTTGCCAACATCTCTTCCGATTTGTAAGGTGAACTTTTTGCCGCAGGCATCCTTAAGAATAATTTGGCCTCGCTGGCTTCCTCCTCCTTTGAAATCTCCTTGGGTGTTCACGGAGACTGCAAAATCGTGCATAGGGTAGGGGAGCGTTCTCTTGAGACCTACAGGTCGCCAGCCCCCGCTACTTTGCATATTCACACGAAGTTTTCCTCCTGTATGTTCTACACTTCCAGCACCCTCGGTTACTTGCTCCCAATCCTCAAAGCCTGCTAGCACGAAATTCTCATCCAGCCCACATTTTGATTTGGGAACAGAGTTACCTGCTGGGACTATGCACATGCTTGGTCCAGGAACAAATTCTGGAAGGTGAGGCGGCGGAATCTCCGGCACAGGACTAGGCGGGGGAGTGGGAACCGGCGGTGGCGGAGGCGTGGGAGGCGGGGTTGGGGGGGAGGGTTTGGAAGCAGTCTCTTTTTCAAGATTAATATTAGCCTTGCTTTCCTTGCCCAAAAACATTCCCGCACCTATTGTTCGGGTTTTGAATCCGGGCATTTCTATTCTGACTTGTCCCGAAGGTATCTGGCGGGGGAATCTATTGGATCTGAGCTTTTTTCCATTGATGATTTCGTTTTTTGCATCCCACTTGTAGATGAGTTTTGCAATTCCGTTAGCGTTTGCCGTTATAGAAGATTCTTGACCATCTCTGGTAAAGTAGGTTACTTTTGCGCGCAATCTTTCCACCTCACCATCATTCTTGGTGTAGGTCGTTATCTTTAAGACGCCAGTATCAAAGCGTTCACCGGCGGTCTTGGCTAGGCTTTGGGATTGGGAAACTCGTCCGCCTGTCGGACTGATAAGGAGAGGGTTGATAACATGGCTAGAAGCTTTTGTGACAAACCAGAACGCACTGCCTAGTTTTGATCGTGTTTCTGAGGCAGTAACGCTTCCGTCAGATTTTGTGGAGTAGCGAGAGGTTCGTATAGGGACTGCTTGGGCGGAGTTCTCAACCTCGTGCACTTCTACAGGGATGCCTGCGATGGGAGCGCCCGTATTCTTGTCAGTGTAGACCACTTTCATTTCTACAGGATCAAAAATACCCATCCCCGTAATCATGCCTCCGGTGGGTGAAGGGAAAAGGGAGGCAGGGCTGTTGCCTACCTGTCCACACAGTGGCTTGCATCTTCCGGCTTCGCATAGTTCATTAGGCCCACAGCACGTGCCTTCACATTCTGTGGTGGGCCTGCCTCCTTTTAGTGTGGGGCATGGCTTGTTGATACAGCTACCAGCAAAGCATTCTTGGCCCTTGTTGCAGCATGAGTCGCCACAACGAGTCTCTGTTTCTTTACAGCCAGGCACGCAAACATCTTCGACGCATTCCTCATCTGCGGGGCAGACAACGCCGCCACAGTCGTCTTTTGTGACGCACTTGCCCTCG
>NYZT01000026.1 GCA_002687275.1 Candidatus Woesearchaeota archaeon | reverse complement strand
AGTTGGATGCAGACCGTCTTGGCCTTCTCGTCCTTGATACGTTTGGCCACGTTGTCAAGCTCTAGGTTGTATTCCAACGCCCCCGCGCAGACTCGAACTGCGGACCTAGTGATTAACAGTCACTCGCTCTACCGGCTGAGCTACAGGGGCATACCCTAAAAAGCGCGCAGAACGTTTATAAACGTTTCTAAGCCCGGCAACACTCTTGTAAAAAATAGCGGCCCACAACGATTTACTTACGTTCTTTGAACCATTCGCATTGATCCATTGAAAACATTCTCCCAATGCTGGAAAGCTCGTAAGTATCCGTTCTATGCTTGACTATTAAGCCAAGTTTGTGCAACTTTTCTAACGTTTTCCTGTCTTGCCTGTGATTCTTTGACCCGATAAAACGTAAAATGGCATCGAAAGTAAGATGGCCCTTTTTGAAAATAGTTTTAGCAGTTTTGCAAAAAAGTTCTAGATCCTTTCCTTCTAGGGAGGTCATGCAAGTGTTTGGGCAAAGGCCAAGCCTTTCAGGTAACCTCGGGCAATCTTTTGGCCGTTATCTGTCAATTCAACTCTCGTTTTAATTTTTTTAAGAATTTTGAATGGATGACGGAGGAGTTTGGCAATGGCCTTTTTTTCCGCAGGGCTAAACCTCTGTTTTTCCGGATTCAAGAAAAGCGAGGCCAAGGTCCGGCCTTCTAGGCTAGAAAAATCGCCCTTTGCAGCCATTACTTTTACTGCACGCTCAAACTCATTTGGCGCCCCAACTTCTCTCATTTTTTCCCGAGCGGCGTCTCTAATTAGATCGCTTCTAGAAATAAAGACTCCCTTCTTAACAAGCGCGTCCATCTCCTTAACATCTTGTTCTGGAAACTTCGTCGGAATAATTTCTGTACCCATACATGTTACAAAAGTATTACCATTTATATACCTTTTGTTTTATAGTTCGGAAACTTTCCGGGAAAGACTCAACACTCAGAAAAAATGGTGGTCCCGCGGACCACAATAGGTTGGTGTTCGAATCACCGCATTTTTTTGACAATTTGGTTAGCTGCGTAAATACCAGTTATGAAGGCATCTTCCATGCCAATTATGTTGTGGTCACCGATCAAGAAAAGGTTTGATTTAACCTCGCAGTCCCACAGCACATGGCCTGCGGCGTTAAAAGCAGGGTCCCAGTGAAGTTTCTTAACCAAATCATGCTCAGAGAAGTACTTACTTAAGTTAGGGGTAGGCGACAAACAATACAGCAGGTAAGACCCATCATGCTGATGAGCAATATCAATTAATTCGGAATGTTGAGAAAATAATTCGTAATCATCAGCCCAAGGGGGTCGGATAACTCCTCTTATGTGAAACATGTAGGCCTTTGCGGGTTTTTTTATCTTTTGAATACCCAGAAGCCTCTTTGAAATGTGTGGGGGGGTGGCTACAACCAAATTTTTGCAAGACAAAACCTCTTTTTTAAATTTAACTTCATAAGAGTCTCTCTTCTTGGAAATCCTCACGACTTTGCCAAAAATAATTTTTCGTTTTATTCCTGACAGGAATTTTTCCTTCAGAAAGTGAAATTCAAATAGTGGCCGGTTAAAGTACTGCATCCATCTAAAGAATTCAAAAGCAGAGTATTCCTCAAGTCCCAGGAAAATTAGCCCATACATGGTTTCCGACATGAACTTATTGCTAATTCCATGTATGCCTTGACTCTTAACAAAATCAATTGCCCTTGTTTTGTAAAGACCATAAAGGAATTCGTCCTCCTTTAGCGCAACAGGTTGGCTTACCGCTTCACATCTTTTTTTCAAGCCCTCATAGTGCCTTCGGAATTTGTTGATTAAGTAAAGGAATTTGAGGACCTGAATAGGATGCAAAAAGGAACTCACCGTCTTGTAAGAACCTGACGCGTCATGAAATCTCACCCTGAAAATGTTAATCTCCCTCACCTTCTTAAAGAATTTTTTGGTATGGTGGTAATCATCGCCAATAAAATAAGCCCCATAAGCGACATGTCCATCATCAGACATTCGAAGCCTCCCACCGATATCCTCAGTGATCAATTTAAAGTTCTTGTGGCCTTTCTTTAGCAGCGTCCGGGCGCATCCTATGCCGGCCATCCCTCCGCCAATTATAACAGTTTCAACAAACCTCTTTTTCATATGACGAGGGAAAGTTTACTAGTATAAAAATAGGAATGGTCCCGCGGTGATTCGAACACCTGACTAGGCAACAACCTTTCTTGGAAGTATTTTCTCAGTTTCCAGCTTAGTGATAACTTTATCCATGCGTATTAACTCTCTTACCCACAAGTTTTTGGTGTTGAGTTTGAACAATTTTGCATTTCCTACCTTTCTTGTCAGAGAGACAATCTCTTTTTTTATCAATGAGGGCCATATTTCAGAAAAAGAAGTCCAGCCAACCCTCGAATTCCTAGCTATTTCCGTCATGCTATAGTCCATTTCTCTACTTTCGATCAAAAAGTCCAGCACCCTAATAAACGGATAGTCACCAAAATACTCCACAAACACACTCTTTTCTTCCATAGAGACTTGAAAGGCTGGCAAGTATTTAAGCATTCCTATTTCAGAGAACATAGATACTAAAACGGAAGTTATTAATATAACAACTCCCTATTAGAGAATCCATGGATGAGAAGCAAGTCATACAGAAATTTATCGTGCGAAAATTGTACAGGAAACGAATGTGGCTGCACAAGCATACCAATATCAATAACTTGCCAAAAGGGCTCTCCAACACTCTCAGAGTGTCAAAAGAGGTTAAGAAAGCCATTGAAGAATTATTGAAAGATAAATTACTGCTTTCCAAGCCAACACATTACGGATTAGAAGTTAGTCTCAATCCGAAAAAGAGAGAGGATATTGAGGACTTAATAGAATGAATGGTCCCGCGGTGTTTTAATGGCGCTCCTTAAACCACTCACACTGATCCATTGCAAGCATTCTCCCAATACTAGAAAGCTCATAAGTATCAGACCTATGCTTTACTATTAAGCCAAGTTTATACAACTTTTCTAACGTTTTCTGGTCTTGCTTATGATTCCTTGACCCGATAAAACGTAAAATGGCATCGAAATTAAGATGGCCTTTTTTGAAAATAGTTTTAGCGGTTTTGCAAAAAATTTCTAGATCCTTCCCTTCCAATGAGGTCATGCAAGTGTTTGAGCAAAGGCCAAGCCCTTCAGATAACCTCGGGCAATCTTCTGGCCATTATCTGTCAATTCAACTCTTGTTCTAAGTTTTTTTAGAATTTTAAATGGATGACGAAGAAGTTTGGCAATAGTCTTTTTTTCAGCAGGATTAAACCCCTGTTTTTCCGGATTCAAGAAAAGAGATGCTAAGGTCCTGCCTTCTAGGCTGGAAAAATCGCCTTTTGCAGCCATTACCTTTACGGCTTTCTCAAACTCATTTGGTGCCTTAACTTCCCTAATTTTCTCTCGAGCAGCGTCTCTAATCAGGTCGCTTCGGGAAATAAAGACTCCTTTTTTTATGAGTGCATCCATTGCTTTCACATCTTGCTCTGGAAACTTCGTTGGAATAATTTCTGTAACCATACGAATTACAAAGGTATTACCATTTATATACCTTTCGATTTGTATCCCGGAAACTTTCCGGCAATACCTCAACTTGCAGAAATAATGAATGGTCCCGCGGTGATTCGAACACCGGACCTCCGCCTTATCAGAGCGGCGCTCTAACCAGGCTGAGCTACGGGACCATGCTTATTAAATGCCGACAAGGGTTTATAAACTTTCGCTCCTTGGAAAACACGTGGAAATAAAGCAAATAGCCAAAGAGCACACCATAAATCTAGCTCTAGACACCATCGCAAAGGACAAGCAAGCGTTGGTGTTTGTGAACACAAAAAGAAGTGCGGAAAAAGAAGCCGAAAGCATCAGTAAGAAAACCAATCTCTCCTGCGAGGCACTAGCAGAAAAAGTAAGAAACGTGCTTCCCACGCCCACCAAACAATGCGAACGCTTGTACCGTTGCGTACAAAAAGGCACGGCCTTCCATCATGCAGGCTTGCACTCGAAACAAAAAACATTAGTGGAAGATGGCTTTCGCGACGGCACCATCAAAATAATCGCGTGCACGCCAACCCTAGCAGCAGGCCTCGACCTTCCCGCGTTTAGAGCCATCATTCGAGATTTGAAACGCTTTGACAGTTTTGGCATGAATTTCATACCCGTGCTAGAATACCACCAGATGGCCGGTCGTGCAGGACGACCAAAATACGACACCTTTGGCGAAGCAATATGCATCGCGAATAGCGAAGATGACGCAGAGCACATCGTTGACGAGTACATCAACGGCGAACCAGAAAATATTTTATCCAAACTTGCCGTAGAACCCGTCCTAAGAACGTATGTGTTAAGTTTAATCGTCACCCGAATTGCAAGAACACAAGAACAACTCAGGGACTTTTTTTCCAAAACTTTCTGGGCCCACCAGTATGAAGACCATCACGAGATAGAAGAAATCATCGAACGCATGGTAAACCTCTTAGAAGAAATCGAGCAGATCAAAAAAGGAAAAACACTAGAGGCAACACGATTAGGAAGAAGAGTTGCAGAGTTGTACATCGATCCATTAACCGCACACAAGATACGAACAGAACTAAACACGCACATGACCGACACAGGACTGTTGTACCTGCTTTGCGATTGCGTAGAAATGAAACCCTTGTTTGGCATACGCCAGGCAGAATACGAAAGCCTGCAACAAGTGGCTCTAGAAGAAGACGTGGATGATGTCTTTTCTGAAGACTACCTTCCTGCATTGAAAACAGCAACTGTGTTGAAAGATTGGATGGACGAAAAAAATGAAGCAGTCATACTCGAAACAAAAAACATCACACCCGGAGAATTACGCAACAAAATTGAGAAAGCAAAATGGTTGACGTACGCAGCCATGGAAATCGCCAAAATATCCGGGCAACGAGAGCTTTCCAAAAGAGTGTACAAAACAAAACTACGATTGCAAAACGGTGTCAAAGAAGAACTGCTCGACCTAATCCGCTTCAAAGGTATCGGAAGAGTCAGAGCAAGAACGCTGTTCAACAACGGTGTTAAAACGGCTGTTGATGTAAAGCGTACGAAGTTTGACATGCTCAACCGCTTACTAGGACAGGCCGTGGCTCGCGATCTCAAAAAGCAAATGGGCGAGAACGTTGTCCAAAGCCGGCTGGTAAAGTAGAAGGCTACAAGCTTTATAAACCCACGACAGTTCTTACGTCCTACGCCCCTGTAGGCTAATGGATAGACTGTACCGTTGCGGTCGGTAAGATCTGGGTTCGACTCCCAGCAGGGGCATCGAGCACATATGCTCGGTTCCCCCGGGCGCCACCACTCAAGGAGGGATCCGTGAACGAGCAAATAATCACGGGGTTTCTTGCTGAAGATGCGAGGGAAGACTCTTGGGTGGACTATCACGCGAGTATCTACTCTCAAACTGCTCAACGGTCAAGTTCTTTGCCCCTTTCAGGTCTGCGCCAGACAACTGCACTTCTCGAAGGTTAGCACCCTTCAGATCGGCCCCTTCTAGAAGTGCATCCCATAGGGCGGTTTGGACCATGTAAGCATTTTGAAGATTGGCTCCACTAAAATTGACGCCCTGAAACGAGGCATGCTCCATCATAGCCCCCCTGAGATCTGCCTCCTTTAAATTAGAACCCTTCCATGTA
The DNA here is from genome assembly GCA_002687275.1 of Candidatus Woesearchaeota archaeon. GTDB lineage: Archaea > Nanobdellota > Nanobdellia > Woesearchaeales > ARS49. The sequence continues at coordinate 43,266 of NYZT01000026.1, read as the reverse complement.
GAGTTAGACATCTGGGCCCCCACCAATTTGGCACCCGTCAAATTAACACCCCACACTACCGCACCCGTCAGGTCAGCACCCGACAAATTAACTCCAGACAGGTCAGCAGACGAGATGATATTTCTAGCCAAGTGCACACCTGTCAAGTTGGCATGCTGCAGATTGGCATCTTTTAAATTAGTCTTTCCAAAGAATTTGAATTCATGCAAATCAAAACCTGCGAGATTGGCCCCCTTCAAGTTAAGGTTGTCAAATTTTCGGTCAGTAATAACTCTCGACCAACGGTTCCACACCCGGGTACGTTTTTCTTGTGAGTGGTCTCCGCGAAGCAATCCAAGGATTCGGTCTTGTGCAGACGTAAGCAAAGCGGAGTATTCTTTTTTTTGGACTTTGAATTCTTCCAGCACCTGCAGGCCAAGAGCGACCCATGCTTTCAGGGCATTCTCGACACGCGTTACCTCCCTCAGAACCAAATGCCAGGATACATCTCTAACCATTGCAAAGCCCCACAAACTTCCACCCTGGGCACTGATAACGTCAACCACGGTTTGGACGTGCACCTCGATCTGTTTTTCCAATTTCGTCAAGGTGGCAGCATGATCGGGCATTGCCGCGCAGACCACAGTAATATGTGAGAGCATCTCCTCATGTGCATTGAACAAATTATGCTCAAACACCCCTACCTGGCTAACCGCTGCTTGGAGAGCCTTTCGGTTCTTAGCCTGTGCTGCGTCCTTAACAGCCTCTAGGGCTTCTAATTCTTCAAGTGCAAAACGCTCTTCAAGCTGTTCTGCTTTCTCTGCCAAGGTTATTTCGGAAGTTGTATCTGTCATTGCTGAGGAGAAAAAATACAGGTATAAAAAACCATCTGATGGTTTACTCAAGGATGCTTAAAACCAACCTTGCGTTGCTTTTGGGCAGATTGGCTCAGCACATCCTCGACATCATCATTCTTGGAGAACCGAACAGATCTGTCCGGAGTCCAGCAGGGGCATCGACGAAAGTTATTTAAGCAGTCAAAGCATGGAAATACCTATGTCTCGAAAGTTTAGCGTCATTATTGAGCAGGACGAGGACGGAGTATTTGTAGGTCGCGTTCCTGAGTTGAAGGGCTGCCTCAGCCAAGGGGACACTATTGAAGAGCTCTTGGATCACATTAAAGAAGCTATTGCAGTATGCCTGGAAGCAGCGGACGAGTCAACTTCTCGCTTTGTTGACGTTAAGACCGTTGAGGTCGAGGCGTGAAGCTACCCTTGCTATCTTCTCGGGAGCTGTGCAAATTCTTGGAAAAGCAGGGTTTTGTTGTCGATAGACAAAAAGGCAGCCATCGCTTTTACAAGCACAACGATGGCAGAGCAACCACGGTTCCAATTCACACAAACAAAGATATCAGTCGAGGCTTGCTCGGAGCCATTCTAGACGAAATCGGCATGGAAAGAAACGAATTCTTCAAGTTGAGAAAATAACACGCGTCACTTCTTCGCTGCCCCCCACAACACTTTGAAGTATTCTCTGAAGGAATCTGCGACTTCCTTGCCTTTGAGGACATAGGCGAGGTTCTTGTTCCAGACAAACACGGCGACGTTGTTGCCGTGGATGTTGACGCCAGCAGGCGTGTAGTGGTTAAGATATCGGATCTTGTTGTGCTTGCCCTTCTCGTGTGCCCTGGCCTCGGACGTCCCACGTAGGTCCTCGTTGTAGATTAGACGCAAACCTATGTTCTTGGTCTCTAACTGCTTGTTGTAATTCAGAAAATACGCCTCCCACGTTTTTTTGTGAAAGTCGTGACCAGACCGAGCGCCAAACACCAGGATCTCTCCACCTTTTTGTGTGTCTCGCTTTGCGTTCTCAAAAATGCTTTTCAGACCACGAAAGCCTTCGTACACCACGGTCTCGTATGCCTCCTCAGGCTTGGCTTGCAGGGCCTTTAGCTGTGGTAGCAAGGATTGCACGTTGCGCTTCTTTTCTTCTAGATAATCCAGCAACTCTTCTGGATTGTTGGCTTGGAAGTACTTAGTCTGTGCCTTGTTCGTGTAGGAAACCAATCCCTTGTTAACCAGCCTAGTCAGTGCCTCGTACACGCGAGAGCGATGCAGCTCAGAATCTTCTGTCAGCGGTCCTGCACTAACCTTGCCAAGCTTCAGCAAGGCCAGGTACACCTTAATCTCGCCCGCAGTAAGACCCGCTTCTTTGAGCACTGAAGTATCCATACCTAGATAATCAATAATGACTACTTAAAGGTTGTCCTCCTTTTTAGGACTACATTATGATTTATGCGTTCTTAGGCTAGAAATCCCCATGAAAAATGCGTATACCCTATTGTTCTTAATGCTAGCAGCCTGCACCATCCATGGCGCGGTTCCCATGAACGAACCAGTACGGGCAGGTGCTTTATTGCCCCTTACCGGTTCGCTAAGCTACTTTGGAGAAGAGATGCAGAAAGGGTTTGATCTTGCTGCAGAAGAAATCAACGCGCAAGGCGGCGTGAACGGAAGGTTGTTGCAACTCATATACGAAGATACAAAGTGCGATATCACGCCAACGATAACCGCGCTAAACAAACTAAGACACGTGGACGACGTGGTTGCCTTTCTGGGCCCTTTTTGCGGTAGCTCTATTGAGATAACCGCAACGTTTGCTGAGCAAGAACACCTTATTGGAATAACCCCTGAAACAAACTTCGGCAAGCTGGGAAATACGTACTTCAGCACGAAAAGCCTGCTAGAAAAGCAGATGCAAACCCTAGCAGAGCACGCATACAACACAGGCATTCGTACTGCAGGCATAATCTACTTCGACAATCTATACGGGGTGAAGAACAAAGAACATTTCACGCACCACTTCACAAAACAAGGAGGTAGCATCGTGGCTGCCGAGGCTTTCCTTCCCTGGGAGGGTCCAGACTATCGTACCATGATAACGAAGATGAAAGATGCAGACGCCATCCTTATCGTTTGGGGCAGCGCAGGCGAGGTCATCAACCAAATACGAGAGCTCGGATCAGCCACAACAATACTCGGCATCGAAGGGATTGACAATCCGGACACGCTAGAGATAGCAGGAAAAAACGCAGAAGGAGTGCTAAGCGCAAAAGAAGAAAAGATCACGGACGCAGAGTTTGTCTCAAGATGGAAAGCAAGACACCAAGAAGAGCCAACCATGTGGGCAAGAGACGCCTACGACTCCGTACACCTCATGGCGCACTTGTTTAATGCCTGCGGCGGCGAAGACACATCATGCGCCGTGGAAAAAATGACCCATCTGAAAAACTACCAAAGCGTGGCAGGCCCCATCACCTTCAACCCAGAAACATGGGACACTGGCAAAGAATACCACATCACCCGCGTGCGTAACGGACAGGCCATTCGTTTGACGTGATGGACCAGAAAATCCGGAAGATTTCCGGCCCTCTATGCGAAAAACATATAAGTGACCCAAGACCTTAGTATAGTAGCATGCACAAGGTGAATTATTCACACAATAAGTTTCTCCTCGAAATTCAGAAGAAAAAAATGAAAGAATTGTGGGAAAATACGGCTGACGAATGTTGGGAGTCAGCTTAGCTAAACCCTTAAATACTCTTATTCTTGCATACCGCCTTATGAACGCGATAGACGTACGTGGCGTGAGCAAGGACTTTACCGCAAAGGTGAAGCCGCCAGGGCTGTGGAATAGTTTGAAGAGCCTGGCTAGACCGCAGTACAAAAACGTCAGGGCAGTCAAGAACATCAACATCCAGATCAAGCAAGGAGAGTTGGTAGGTTTTATCGGACCCAACGGAGCAGGAAAGAGCACGGCCATCAAAATGATGACCGGCATACTCCATCCTAGCCGAGGAAAGATCAAGGTCCTTGGCTACAACCCCCAAGAGCAGAGGCAGGATCTCGCCTTCCACATAGGTGCCATCTTTGGCCAGCGACAGCAACTCCTCTACCACCTGCCAGCAATGGACACGTTTGAGTTGTTCGCAAAGGTTTACGAGCTGGACGATGGGGACTTCAGAAAGAGAGTTGGAGAGCTAGTCAAAATTTTCAAGATAGACGAGCTTGTCAACACGCCCGTAAGAAAGCTATCACTAGGACAAAGAATGCGGTGCGAGTTTGTGGCAAGCATACTCCACAAGCCAGAAGTGTTGTTCTTGGACGAACCCACGATAGGGTTAGACATCATAGCAAAGCGAAGGGTGCGGGAGCTAGTAAAGAAGCTCAACAAGGAAGAAAACCTCACCGTCATCCTCACCAGCCACGATCTAGATGACATCGAAGAACTTTGCCCCAGAGTCATCGTCATCAACAAAGGAAAAGTTTTGTATGATGGCAGCATGGAAAAGATGAGGAAACGCATCACGACAAAGATCGTGGAGTTCCATCTTGCAGAGCAAGCAAACAAGATACCCACCATCCCTGGCGTCAAGGTGCTAGCCCACACGCCCGCGCTAGTAAAACTAGAAGTGAACAAGAGGCGGGCGCCAGTACGCAAAGTTTTGAGCGCGTTCATGGCTGCTTGCAAAGTTGCCGACGTCGTCATCGAAGAACCTCCCATCGAGGAGATCATCGAGAAGCTGTACCAATGAGCCTGGTCAAATATTGGCATGTCGCCAAAGCGGAATTTCACCACGAACTCACCCATAGTTCGAACTCCATCGTCTGGGCCACCATACTCTTTGTCATCATTTTTGTGTTCTTGCAAATCTGGAAGACCGTCTATGGAACAAAGGACACGATAGAGGGATTTACCATCGCCCAGATGATCTGGTATCTTGCGATAGCAGAGCTCAACACCTTTTCGAACGGTTCGCATAACGTTGAGGACATGGAAAAAGAGATTCAGTCTGGAAATTTTAGCCTGTCCTTGCTTAAACCTATCAACTTTATTGCCATGTGGATGTCTAAGTTGTTTGGCTACGCAACCTTTGTCACGCTCTTCTTTGGCGCGTTTGCCGTAGTCCTTGCCTACCTGTTTGTAGGACCCATACCTTTCAGCTTCGCGAGCATTCCGTTTCTCTTAGTCATTTTCGCCGGCGCGCTAGCCCTGAACTTCTTGTTCGTGATCATCTACGGCCTGTCTGCACTATGGCTAGAGCAAACGCACGCGTTGGCGTGGATCCACACCAAGTTCATGTTCATCTTGGGAGGCATGTTCATGCCCTTTGAGATGTATCCTGCCTGGATCCAGCCCATACTCCACAAGCTGCCGTTTGCGTTCGCGATGTACGGTCCTGCAAAGCTCTTCGTGCACTTTTCTGTGGCAGAGTTTTTCCGCATTTTGCTCGGCCAGGCCCTCTGGATCGTGGCACTTCTCGGTATTGCGTTGATGGTGTACAAGAGAGGAGTTAGGGAGGTTTCCATAAATGGGGGTTAGGTCTAACTTTGCGTTCATCGTTAAGTACTTCCAGCTCGAGCTAGCAGCCGCCATGGAGTACAAAGCAAACTTTTTGATACAAAGTGTTGGCATGTTCTTCAACGACGTGTTCTGGGTTTTCTTCTGGTGGCTGTTCTTCCAACGGTTTGGGAACCTGAACGGTTGGGGATTTAACGAGGTGGCCATTCTCTGGGCGATAACCACCACCTCGTTTGGGCTGTGCTCAGGGTTCTTCAACTCTTCGGGCAAGATAGCAAGGCACATCGAGGAGGGCAAGCTGGATTATTATCTCACGCTGCCCAAGAACGTTCTACTCCACGTGATTTCTAGGTTTAACTATCCTGCCATCGGAGACCTTGCGTTTGGTATTTGTGTGGCCTTCTTTTTTGTTCCTGCACAGCACGCATGGTTGTTCGTCGTCAGCTCTCTCCTTGGCGCACTGATGCTGATCAGCTTTGGCATAGTGGTTAACTCGTTGGGCTTTTGGTTTGGCAGGTTTAAGGAAGCAGCGTCTGCCTCTAGAGATTGCTTTTTGATCATCTCCAGCTATCCACTATCCATCTTTGGAGGCCTCACCAAGTTTTTCATTATTTTCATCTTCCCGGCAGGCATGGTCTCAGGCGTTCCTGTGGCCTTAATGCGAGACTTTAGTTGGGTGTGGATGGGATACATGGTTGGGGTCACGCTAGGCTTCTTCTTGCTAGCTATTGGCATGTTTTACGCAGGATTGAAGCGTTACGAGTCAGGCAACACCATCATGATGCGAGGCTAGGTAGGCCAGCCATTGCAAGAGGTGGGCAGGCAGCACCATGATTATGAAAGAGTATACCGGCCAGAGCAAGGTGTACGCGGGTAATCGTATGGTCTCCAGGCCGCAGATCTCTCTGACACAGCTCGCGTTCTCCTCAACAGGCGCGGCAAGTGCTAAGACGAACAGCAAGATGAGGTAGCCAAACGACCAGGCTAGTGCCTTACGATTGGGTTTGTGCTTGCGCGTCTGCCAGAGCATGATGGCAGGCGTGGCGACGTGCATGAGCAACGGCACCAGAATCCATGGTGTGTTTAGGTACGAAAACGCATATTCAGTAACACCAAGAACAAAATGGCCGGTGAGCCCGCTGGCAAAGTCCACGAGCCAGATGATTTGGGCCACCAATCCCACGTTCAACACGCCTTTGATGGCGTCTGTGTTTTTGTAGTATACCGCTATGGCAAACACTAGCGCAGCAGAATCACAGAACCAGTAGAACGCCCCCCAGTCGTTAAAAACTGAGTTGCGTACGAGAATTAATGCTTGGACAAAAATGAGGAACCATAACAGTTTGCGCATGGACTTGTTAGTGATCGCTCATATATTAATGATCGCCTAGCACCCACTTCAGCGTCCTGATTCGCTCCTCTTGTAGGTGCTTGGCGCTTTCTTTTCTTTGCATAGGCTCAACAAAATACATGAAGTAGTGATTCTTCTCTAAGCGATCGATCTCTTTCAAAATGTCCTCAACCTTTTTCATCCCACTTGACACTGCCATTTTGGCAGGTCAGGTGGTTAATAAAGTTTACGAATCCCTGAACTAGACGATGGGTTGCCAGACATGGTTTCCCTCGGCGTCCAGATGGTGGATTGCTATCGAAGAGGTCACATCCCCCTTGTCGTCAAAGCTCAGAGAACCATACACGCCTCGGTAGCCCTTGACAGCGCTAAGATGGCTGCTCATGCAGTCCGTGTCGGTGGTGCCACAGGCTTCCATGGCCTCTGCAACAAGGAACAAGCGATCGTACGAGGCGGCCACGTAGCCAAAGTTGGTCTGTGGCTCTTGTCCGTACTTGGCGGCATAGCGTGATAATAGCTCTTGTGCCTGGGGCGTGCTCCGGTCTGCGTAGGCATCCACAGCAGTTACAAAGGCATTCAGCCCTTGGCTCTCATCAAACACTTTCTTAGCCACAACCACGTTGTTGCCGATGAGCTTGAACCTGTCTTGCAGGTTGAGCTCGTGGAAGTGTTTCAGAAAGTTTACTGCGCTGGAGGTTCCCTGGGCTGAGAAGAGTATGGCTTGGGCGCCAGACTCCTTCGCCTTTAGCAGATAGGATCTAAAGTCCGTCTCCTCTGAAGGGAAGGCATGCTCTTGCACCACCATACCTCCTTGTGCTTCAAAGCCGTTTTTGAAAGCTGTGAAGACAGACTGCGGGTAGGCCTTCTGCTCATAGATGATCACGATGCTTGTGATGCCATCTTGCAGGGCTAGCTGTGCCTGCTTTCCAATGTAGAAAGCAGATGTCGGAAACACACGAAAGCTGTACTTTCCAGCATCAGAGTAGCTGTCAGCAGAGGTGATGGTGGCCACTTGTAGCACTTTGTTGTCGTTAGCAACAGGCGCTATGGCCAGGCTTTCTGAACTGCAGCTGCCTGCTAAAAGGACGGACAGGCCCTCCACTTCGATGAGGTGTTTGGCTGCTGTGACCGCTTTTGCGGGATTGCACTCACCGTCTTGGAGCACGAGTTCTACGGGTCTGCCGAGGATTCCGCCTCGTTCGTTTATGATGTCTGCGCCCACCTGGAGTGCGAGCGCGCTTGGCTCTCCGTAGCTGGCAGCAGGCCCTGTGAGAGGGGCAACCACGCCAATACGGACAGCCTCTGGCGTGCCACAGGCAGCCAGCACTAGCAATAGGATAGGTAGTAGTTTATTCATTAGTTTCACCTATGACCATAGAGGCGTGCCACCTATGTAAATAGAATCTACCCCCAAAGGGAGTGGTTTAACAGCAATCTTTATATGCTCCTGTTTTGTACGGTACAGTATGGACACCACGACGTTAGAACAGCTAGGATTGTCCAAAAGAGAGGCAAAAGCATATCTTGCACTCTTAGAGTTAGGCACGAGCACCGTAGGTAGCATCGTGAAAAAAACAGGCATTCCCAGCTCTAAGATTTACGAGGTCTTAGACAGATTAATGGAAAAATCCTTGGTAAGCTACGTCACCATCAAACACACCAAACACTTCCAGGCTGCAGAGCCAGAACAGATAATTCATTATTATGATGAACGAAAGGCGCAGTTCTTAGAGATACTACCAGGGTTGAAGGAAAAAAGCAAGCAAGCAGAGGACAGGCAAACCGTTGAGCTGTACGAGGGAAAGCAAGCAGTCTTTAACTCCATCTACAACCTCGTTCGTCAAGCCAAAAAAGGGGACGAGTACCTTAGTTTTAGCTTTGGCGAGGAGCATGAAGATCCTGACATCAACCGCTTTTACGCTAATCTCACCTGGCGCAGGGTAGAGCAAGGACTAAAGATGCGCGTGTTGTCCAACGACCCCCCCCGCCACATCCTATTCCGGTACGGAAAAGACATCGTAAGACGTATCAAGGTGAGGTTTACCAAATTTGTGTATCCCCAAGGTATCGTCATCGTGGGAAACAAACTTGTCGTGGTGAACTGGAAGGACAAGCCCACCACGATAGTCATCACCAGCCACACGATTACCGCTCAGTTCCGCCAGTTTTTCTACGAGTTGTACAAGCAAGCAAAGCCGTAACCCAAAGAGCTTTAAACTGTGCATCTCCCTTCCCCTCATGCTTGATTGGATTGTGTTGTTAGCCATACTGACCATTGCTAGCGTCACCGATCTCCAGACGAGGGAGGTCTCAGACTGGCTGTGCTATGCGAGCGTGTTTGCAGGTCTAGGACTAGCAGCGCTCACCGGAGCGTACACAGACAACTGGGCCCCTATAGTTTCCCGACTGATGGGTTGTCTGGCGTTCTTTGCTCTTGGCGCTTCATTATTCTACACGAGACAGTGGGGCGGCGGAGACGTGGGCATGCTGGCAGTCATGGGAAGTTTCATCGGCATCCAGCTCTCTCTAGATGGCATCTGGCTTGCCTTTTTGATCAACCTGTTGTTGTGCGGGGCTCTGTACAGCATGGCTTGGCTTGCATGGCTAGCCGTCCACCACTATCACGATTTTAGAAAGCAGTTCATCGTGAGCATGAACTTATTTAGTTGGGTGCGGTATGCCAGCGCGGCAGGCATCATGATGACCTTGGTCTTGTACGTGCTAATGCCGTACTGGCCCATGTTGTTCATAGCGTTGCTGTTTCCGGCACTGTTCTACTTGCTTCCTTTCTCTCACGCAGTCCAGCTGTCCTGCCTGCAGTACTATGCCAAGCCTGACAGGCTAACCTTGGGGGACTGGATTGGCGAAGACATCAAAGTACAAGGAAAGACCATCGTGGGCAGAGACTCCACAGGTCTTAGTGCAAAAGAGATCGCACACCTGCAAGCCCTGGGCAAGCAAGGCAAGGTAGACAAGGTGCTTGTCAGAACCGGCATTCCTTTTATCCCTAGCTTCTTGATTGCTTTTGTGGTGACGTTATGGCACGGCTCTCTGCTAACAATATTCCTACAGGCCGTGATATGAACGATATTTTTATATACTGTTAGGGCTGGACGGAGTGCATGGATGTTCGCGATTTTGTGATCATGGCAGGCATTGTTGCAGTAGTCATTATCGCAAAAATCGTTCTCTCTTCATTACATGCCGAGATGGCTAAGGCACACGGCGGAAAACGCGGCGGATAAACGCGTTCTCTTTCTTTTCTTCGTTCTTTGTTTGGGGTTTGCTTTCTGTCTTTGGCTTGTCCTCTGCTGGCGCGTCCGTGTTCTGGATGGCCTCGGTCATCTTTTCTTGTATCTGGTTCATGGCGTCCTCTGGCAATTGCTTGGGCTGCCACAAGGGAAATAATCCGTCGTTTTCTTTTCTTTCTACTAACTGCAGGGCGACATGGGGTAGGGCTTGGCCTGCGGTGACGCCGTTGTTCAAAATAAGATTAGCTCCTTGGATGCCTGTCTCGAACATCTGGAGCAGGGCCAGGTTTGCCTTGACAAACATGGCTCCCACCACATCGTCAGGTGTCTGTTCTAGTATGGCGACGTGTTCTTTGGGAACCACCACCATGCCGTCTTCTGTTTTGATCGTGGAGACGAGCGTGTCCTCGTCCTCTTTCTTCGCAAGGCATACAGGACAGTCAGCCACCGAGCACCTCCGCGATCGCGTCAAGATCTATCTCTTTTGCTGGCGCAGCTTGCTTGTCTGAGGGAGGGTCTTTCTTTTCTTCTTCGCCCTCGTCTTCCCCCTTATCTTCTTTCTTTCCCTCCGGCACATCAGCGGGAGTGGGCATGCCATCTACGGGCTTGACAGGGTGTGGTTGGAAGAGATTATCTCCTTGCATGCGGGGGATGACGTGGATGATTAGGTGGGGGGCTCGCTGGCCGGCAACGCCGCCGTTGGCCACAAAGATGGTTGTTCCTTGGACGCCCAATCCTTGGATCATGGCGAGAGAAATTTTCTTGCACAGCATTCCTGCTCCAGAAGAGTCGGACTCGCTGAGTTGCGGGTAGACAGAGGTGTGGGTTTTTGGCAGCAACAAGACATGGCCAGGATTGGCAGGGTTGATGTCCAACACAGCCATGAAGCTCGCATCCTCGTACACCTTCTTGGCGGGCACTTGGCCGTTGGCTATCTGACAAAAAATGCAGTCTTGTCCTTCTTCAGCCATAAGAGGAATGCTTATCTCGACGTATTTAAGTGTTTAGGCAAGAGATCTCGTCCAGCACGCGCGCGGTTGCCCCACCATCTATATCTTCTCTATACTTTTCCATGGATGGAACAAACTTCGAGCCTTGCGAGTACAGTTCTAACGCAGCACCCATATGGGCAGGGGTTGTCGCGCGTGGAATGACTCCTTGCCTGCTGAGATCGCACACGTCCCCATCAAAACCTGGCTGGATGCTTAATGCAGGAATGCCTTGGATGATGGCGTCTTCTAGTAGTGTGCTGTTCGTGCCCACCACAAAGCGTGGTGTGCATCGAACAATATGCGAGGTGTCATACCGGTCCCTGTCCACTATCTCGCCACGATCTCCCAAGGTTTCCCTGTACGCGTCTACGGTTTCTGCGGTATCTTTTGGATGGTAGCACACCAACCAGTGGAAGACGTTGAGGGACTCGGCTGTCAGCCAGGATAAAAGCGTAACGTTGGAGGTACCGTGCTCGACCATGTAGTTTTCTGAGCTTAACAGCACAGGGATGTTGTTCACAGGGAGGCTGAACAGCTCGGTTTCCTTTCTTGCCTTAAGCAGGTCATGGCGTGGATTGCCTGTTGACACTAACTTAGGGAATTCAGATAGTGAAAGTTCGGTTATGAGCCCTGTAAGTTCTACTGTTGCATGGTTGCTCGGCATTAACAGTACATCAGGAGCCGTATAATTTCCAGTGGCTTCGGGTGTTGGAGTGGATCCAGCCACTATTTCCAGGCGGGAATTCACTTCTGTAGGGTCCCACTTGTCCCACAAGGCCACAGAGGGCACATCATACGCTCGTGCAAGATCCCACAATGATGCCTCTCGACCGTAATGACCGTTGGCTAGCTGGTGTGGCGTGGTGCCTGTCACGAGAATGTCCGGAGGCAAGTCCGTGAATATTTGGCTCAGACCATCCGCGCGGGAGAGTGGGGTGGTTTGCTCCCTGTCCATTCTTTTGTAGGCCTGACCATGAGGATCTGCAAAAATAATGGCGTTGAAATGCTCAAATAAGGGCTGTAATGCCTCTAAACTACCCACGTCGGTTATGTAAAAAGCTGCCGTGGTTTTAGACAAATCATCCATTGTAGAAAAAGGAAAGAGGCACATATAAAGGTTAGCAAGCCCAGGCGTGGGTCGGCTAGACATCCTTGCAGGGCACCCATCAACCCTGGGAGAAGCTAGTGTAGAAAGCCTCCTGAGATTATAAGTATTTCTGCAAAATCTCCATCACGGCCTTTGTGGCGTTCTTTTGCTTCAGCTTCTTCCTGCGTTGCTTCCAGCGATTGCGGAACTTCTGGTCGTGGAGGGCTTGCTTGATGAGCGTTTTTGCGGCGTGGGCAGAGTATGCGTGGGGCGTGATGCCCATGACGTTGGTGATCATGTCTTCCTGGGTTGCGCCCAGTTGTATGCTTAGTGCTAGCTTGTCTGCAAAGGTGGCAAATTCTAGCACCGTGCTCGCACTGCCAGTACAGAACTCGTCCTCTCTCATGCTCAAAACCCATTCTTCGGTGTCGGAAGTTTTGTCAATGATTGCGCCGCACTTTTGGTATTGTTTTATGGTGGCGGCAGAGTCTTTTGGGTGCGGTTTGACAACAACATCTGCGTCTTTCACCGTGTCCACGACGACTTTCAGCAGGGGTAGGTTGTCCATGCCTGCCTGGAGCATGTAGCGTTGGCTGCTTAGGAAGACAGGGATTACTCGTTTTTTGTACTTTCGTTTTGCCTTTCTTTTGACGTTGTCAAAATGGGGATTGCCCGTCACCGTAAGATGCTTTCTGGGAAAGCCTAGCTTGCGCATCTCTTTTAGGGCAAAGTCGTGGGGCAGGCACACCTTGTCTGGGAACGATTTTCCGCCTGTAGCTACCTCTGTGAACAGATCAAACACTTCTGTCTTGGTGTACTTATCCATGACGGCGATGGCAGGTATTTTTTTGTGCTTGGCAAGATGCCAGGCCTCTGCCTCCCGACCGTAATGAACGATCTTTCCGTTTTCTTTCTGGATGGGCGTGGTGGAGGTTAGTAACGCATCCCCCAGAGGTATGGCTTGTTTTTTGGTTAGTAACCTGAAGGGAATGTCTGCTTTTTTCAGGGCTACCTTGGCCTGTCCTCTACTGTCTGCTAGAACGAGAACGTTCTTCACTTGGGTAATCACAGGAATCAAAGCTTGGGCAGCCCCCATATCTGTGCACAACACCGTAAGCATGGCTCTTGCAGAACCTCAAGATTTATAAATACGAATGGTTGAAACGAAGAAAAGAGGACACTATGTTAGGCTCAAAAAAGGGGATCACGCCTATTGTTGCCACCGTCATCCTAATCGCATTCTCATTCCTTATAGGTACAGTAGTTATGGCATGGGGGGAAAAGTACATTGAAGACAGAGCAGAATTTGTTGAAGGTGCCCAGAGAGTTAGCGAGGGTTGCGACGCAGTCAAAGTGGGTGCGTACTCCATTGACGGCATAGACCAAGTTTGTGACCAGGGTGGTGAGTTCCAAGCCATACTAGAAAATGGTCCGGATATGGCTGTCAAGGACGTCCAGATAAAGTTAATTGGTACGAAAAACGTCCACACCGCAGAAAGCACGCTCGCCCAACCCATGGACCCGACGGCGGTTCAGCAAGTCTCGTTCTCCCATCCAGACGTTGGCAGACCACGACAGGTCAAGTTCACGCCTAAGATAGACGTGAATGGCAAAGTCGTATTCTGCGCAGACAAGAACACGGTTGTCAAAACTTTTGACTGCTCCTGGACATGATGGAAATCAAGCTGGACTTTACCAAGTCGCTAGAAGTCAACGCGGCAAGGTATTACGAGGGTGCTAAGAAAGCGCGAAAGAAGCGAGAGCGGGCCATACTGGCCATGGAACGCCTCAAGAACAAAGCAGCCACGGCCATACCAAAAGCTAAGACGGAAAGAGTGAAGAAGGAGTGGTATGACCGCTTTCACTGGTTTGTCAGCAGCGACGGAGTCCTTTGCGTTGGTGGAAGGAACGCAGAATCTAACGATGCCATCGTCAAGGCACACGTAGAGCCAGAAGAGACAGTCTGTCACACGGTGTTCGCAGGCTCTCCATTCTTTGTCATCAAAGGGGAAGCAACCAAAACAAACATCGAGGAGGCCGGCATCGCCACCGGCGTCTTCAGCAGGGGATGGAAACTTGGCATGGCGTTCGCAGAGGTCCATATCATGAAAGGTAAACAGCTCAAAAAGGCAGGCCCTCACGGAGAGAGCCTGAAAAAAGGCTCTTTCTACGTGGATGGAAGCAGGGAAACCATGAAGGTTGAGCTTAAGTGCGCTGTTGGCGTCGTCAACCAAAAAATAACCTGCGGTCCTGTCGCTGCCATGAAGAAAAACTCCAAAAAAATTGTTGAGCTAGGTCTGGGGGCGGTAAGCAAAGAAGACACAGCAAAAAGAGTGGCAGGCGATCTCGCAGTTGAGGTCCAACAGGTGTACCAAGTGCTACCCTCAGGAGGCTTTGCATGACTGTGCTGAACGAGCTAACCATCATTCTGGTCATAGCCGCAGTCATGGCAGTGCTTGCAGACCGTCTCAAGCAACCACCAATCATGGGCTACATCCTCGCAGGTCTCCTGTTAGGGCCCTCGTTTTTGGGAGTGTTGCAAGACCAGCAACTAATAGTCATACTGTCCGAGATAGGCATTGCGTTCTTGTTGTTCATGGTAGGCCTAGAGTTAGACGTAAGAAAGCTGAAGGAAGTAGGAAAGATTTCGGTGCTGGCAGGTATCGCCCAGGTCGCGTTCACGTTTGGCGCGGGCTACTACTTTCTCCGCATGCTTTCCTACTCCGCGCAGACCAGCCTGTACTTAAGTTTAGCCCTGACTTTGAGCAGCACAGTTCTTGTCATCAAATTGTTGAGTGATAAACGGGAGCTGCACTCCTTACACGGCAGGATCGCCTTGGGAATATTGTTAGTCCAAGACGTCATTGCTGTGTTAGCACTAGGAGTTCTTGGCAGCACCTCCACACCTATGATGGCCGTGCTAAAAGGCGTTCTGTTGTTGGCAACAGGAATAATCGGTGGCGCCTATGTCATCAAGCCCATCTTCGCCAGAGCCAAAAGCCAGGAAACAATTTTCATGTTATCCATTGCCTGGTGTTTCTTACTCAGCGCAGGAGCAGCACGCCTAGAGTTTTCTATCGCCATCGGTGGCTTTCTTGCAGGCGTGAGTCTGGCATCAACTGCCTATGCAGTGGAGATCAGCAGCAGAGTAAAAGCCCTACGAGACTTTTTTGCCACGTTGTTCTTTATTAGCGTTGGTTCACAAGTGGTGTTGCAGTCCAGCGCGATCTTGAGTTTGTTAGCCCTAGCGGCCTTTGTACTCATCGGCAACCCACTAATCGTGTTCTTGTTCATGGTGATTGCAGGCTTCAAATCCCACACGAGCTTTGTCACCGGGCTGAGCATCGCCCAGGTAGGAGAGTTCGGGCTACTGCTCGTTGCGCTAGCATACAACAATGGGTTAGTGGGGGCTGAGACCCTGTCAGCGATAGCCCTTTTGGTAGGCCTAACCTTCATGGTCAGCACCTACTACATCTCTCGAAGCCACGACATCTACAAGCGTTTTGAAAGGTTCTTGAAACCCTTTGAGCACCTGAGTCTGAGCAAGCAGACAAGGTTCTTCAGAGAACGAAATAGCAAGTACGACGTTATCATCTTTGGTGCTAACAGGATTGGGAGGGTGGTAATTGACCAGCTCAAGAAAAAGCACAAGAACATGCTCGTGGTGGAGTACAATCCTTCTACGGTGAAAGAATTACAGAAGGACAAAATTTCGGTCATTCTTGGGGACGTCTCAGATGCAGAGGTTATTGACGCAGTGCCCCTAAAGCATGCCAAGATGGTGGTTTCCACCGTTACCGATCCAAAAGCAAGCCTGTTGTTGTTAAGCCACGGCAGCAAAAAGACGAAGATAATTGTCACGGCTGAGCAACCAAGAGATGCACTGATGCTCTACAAAGCAGGAGCAGAGCACGTCATAATCCCACACCTTATGGGCGCTCTACACCTATCCAAGCTCATCAAAAAGAAGAATCTGCCCAAAGACAGGTACAAAAAACATCTGTACACTTTGTATCAGTAGCTAGGGCTTTTGTTGGCTAGAAAACGTTCCTTCGTATTTTGCCCTTCCCTTTGTCTCTGCGACAATCAACTGGCAAACTTTTGTTCCGGACTTAAGCCTCAGGGGTACCTTTCCTAAGTTCACCATCTCTAGGACTTGCTTGTTGTCAATGCCTGGCTGCATAAAGCTCGCAGAGACATGCACCAGCAAGCCTAGCCGTGCAAAGCGTGACCTACCCTCGAGCCAGCCGCTAAGACCAGACCCCAGAGTAACCTTTTCTTGGGTTATGCCCAGCACCATCTCGCCAGGTTTTATTATTATAGAATCAGCCGTTTTTGCCTTGGTGACGTCATGATAGTTGGCATTTTCGTCAGCAACATAGTTTTTTCTACTGTTGGTGAAGACGCGAAAGTGGCGATCTAGGGTGAGATCAATGCTTCCAGGCCCCACCGCCCCCTTGTCAAAAGGTGCGATTATGATCTTCTTTTGTTTGATGGCTTTCAAGAGTTCTGGCCGGGTTAGCACCATGCACGATTGGGTAAATCACTAGTATAAATTAATTGCTAGGTGTAGCACGTGCTACAACACACTTTGATATACTCCTGTGCGTTCTAATGATAATGAGATGATACCACGCTACGTGCTAACAGGCGGGCCAGGAACCGGCAAGAGCACTTTGTTGGATGATCTCAACGGCAAAGGGATGGGTTCTGTAGGCGAGGTAGCCGAATTTGTCATCAACGGAGAGATGATAAGGGATGGCGACGTTCTACCCTGGAAGAACGTCCTAGCATTCCAAAAAAGAGTGCTGGAACTCCAGCTAGAGTGGGAAGGCTATATGAATGACGAGTCTCACTTCGTGCTCCAAGACAGAGGGGTGCCAGACGGCATCGCCTACTGCAGAGTGGGCGGGATAGAAACCCCTCCTGAGCTAACCGAAGCGGCCAAACGCACAAACTACTCAGGCGTGTTCTTGGTGGATCCCCTACCAGAACTAGAAAACAACGAGGTCCGCAGGGAGGACCCAGAAAAGCAGCTAGAGCTCCACAGAGCCGTCAGAGAGGTCTACACCGAGCTAGGCTACACCCCAATACCCATACCCGCCATGAGCCGCCACCTGAGAGCCAAGCTCGTGCTCGACAGAATCCTCGCCTGGCCAATAACACCTCGTTGTGGAGGAATGGACAACAATTATATAGGAGCGGCACCATGCTTAGTGTATGAGCGCCAGAAACCTGCGCAAACGCAAGAACGACGCCGCCCCTGGCAAGAGGTTCTTGCAGAACATAGAGCACAGTAGGGGGAGTGCATGAACGTAGAAACAGTGTTGGAAAACTTAGGGTTCAGCCCGAACGAGATAAAAGTCTATCTAACGCTTAACGACCACGGATCAACAAAAGCCGGCAAAATAGCCCGGTTCGCGAAGATAGACCGAAGTAGTTGTTACAACGCACTCAAAACATTGACTGAGAAAGGCCTGGTCAGCTACGTCATAATCGGCCAGATCAAATGGTTCCAGGCAGCAGGACCCAAGCGATTGCTAGACTACATCAAAGAACAAGAAGAAGACGTCAAAAGCGTGCTTCCCGAACTCCAAAAGAGACACAAAGCAGCCAAAATCGAAGGCCAGGTTCGGTTATTCAAAGGGATAAAAGGCGTCAAGAGCATCTTTACAGACATCGCCAGAACGGGAAAGGACAACTTCGTGTTTGGAAGCGAAGGCCAGTTCTCAGAACGCATGCCAGAGTTCGCCCTCCAGTTTGATCGTCTCAAGAAGGAGAACGGCATCAGAACAAAGCTCATCATCAGAAAGGGAAGAAAAGAGCTAGACGACCAGACCACCGAGTACAGACACCTAGACAAGGTAACCGAGAGCCCTGCAGTCACCAACATTTATGGCAACAAGATCGGCATAGTCATCTGGACGGACGAGCCAGAAGGCATCATCATCGAAAACGCCGCCGCAGCCAAAGCCTACAAAAGCTATTTCGACGTGCTATGGGAACACGCCAAGAAGGCGTAATTCATACCACCAAGTATGAATAAATTTATAAACTCTGAAGTATTAGCCAAGAGCATGATCACCCGCGCAGTAGGAGAAAGAGGTCAGATCGTGCTACCGAAAAAGGAGCGCGACAGACTAGGGCTACACAAAGGCACTAGCGTTGTCTTTGTATCCCAATCAGAGGGGGTGCTGATTAAGCCAGAGGTTGACCCACAAGCGTGGCTGGAAGAATTTCTTGACGTTCCAAGAACCAAAAAAGCACTCACCCCAAAGCAGATGAAAAAAGCAATACTGGAGGGAAGATGAAGTACATAGACGCAAATGTTTTTGTCAATGCTATTCTTTACGACACCGCACGCGGTGATTCTTGCAGAAAAATCCTTGGTCGAGTGGTGAGTGGACAGACAGCATGCACAAGCACACTCACCTGGGATGAGGTCACCAAAGTGCTCAAGCGGGAGCGAGACAGAAAACTAGCAGCACGAGAAGGGGAACGATTCTTGCAATTTCCTAAGCTAACCCTTATCGAGCCTGACAAAGAAATTCTACAAGAGGCCCAAAAAACATTCGAACACTACCATGTAGAGCCAAGAGACGCCATCCACGCAGCCACCGCAGTCATGATGGGCGCCCCAATAATCTCAGAGGACAAGGACTTTGATAAGATAAAGAGCGTGACAAGACTGTCGTACAAACAAGCCCTTGCCAACAAAGCTTAAATACTAAAAAGAAGAACCTCGACGTATGGTCAGCACCGCGCGCTTGTTTATAGAAAACGGCTTTGCCAAGGACAAATTTGCAAAAGACTACCCCGATTTTAAGGAGTGGAGCCCGCCCAAAAAGAACCAGATTCTGGAAGAGCTAGAAGAAAACGGCAAGATAGACGAGTATGTAGAGTTAGAGGAGGTAGAAACCGTCAGAGACCAACTCCAGCAAATGCCCTGGCCCAAGGCCGAGCTTAGATACCAAGTAACCTACGAAACACCCAACCTAAGCATCGAACCCCTATACCAAATCATCCTCCACCTTCTCAGCGATACCGGATACGGGCACATAGAAAAAATCCGAGACCTTTTTACTGCCTCAGAACAGTCCAGCTTTTACGGCGCAGGCGCCCAGAGAATAGGCCTCGCCCAGGACAAGGTCAGTCAGTACCTAGCACAGGTAGGCCAGTTCATCAGGAGAGACCTCTTCCAGCTAGTGCGAGACATCCGATGGATCCAAGAAAGACTAACCTACCACGAGATGGCACGCAAAGGAGGTGATGATGCCGAGGTCACACTCAAAGGATTATGGGTAGACCTAGTTGACGGCGTGTTCCAAGGACAGCGCACGGCAGCAAACCTCTTCCAGATGGCCACCCAACTCCAGTTTGCATCCTTGCCAGACTTCTTCTTCAGCATCAAGCCAAAGAACAAAGAAGAGGTCGACAAGCTCGTGGGCGAGCTAGACGTCAACACCACGCTCAAAAACACGCTCAAGAGGAAATTACTACAGTACATGACCTGGCGAGAGGTAAACTACGAAGAACTCAAGGTACGCAAAGGATTCGAACTAAAATACCTACGACAGCACTACAACATTCTAAAAATGTACATGTCCTGGGTAAGACCCTACCTGCGCCACATAGAACGCCTACAGAGCAACGAAGGAATGATGGACAGCCCACACATGGTGACCGCGTTTGAGGGAAACCTAGCCGAAATAGAAGTTCTTGGCATGAACATGCCAGAGAAAAACAAAGACGTGTTCAACTGCCTCTTGGTAACCATCGAATATCGAACAAGACCCCAGATGAGCTTCCAACAAGAAGGCTTCCACCGCGGACCCATCCACGTAGGAGAGAGCAAAATAACCTGGCGCATGTACCCATGGACACGCGACCAGGTAGACAACTACAAAAAAATGCGCATGCAAGAAGACATAGGCATCCTCAGCCAGATTGACAGCACCGTAGCCGAGACCATGGACGCCATCGGCGAGGACCTAGAAATATTCTTAGCCGAAGCAGGAGAAGACGTTGGCAACGTGAAGCTCTCACAACACTACAAAACAGCAAAAGACCTGTACAAACAATACAAAGAACAGCCAAAAAAAGCAAGAGAGAAGATGAAAGAAGCAGAGGTTCCCCTAGACATCATAGATGACTTTGTCAGACCCAAAGGAGACCTCCTAGGACCATTCAAAGATTGGCACAACGAAGCCAAAGACATGTTCAAGCCCTTCAGCTGGGAAGAGATCAAAAAACTCTTCGGAGCAGAAGACAAACCCTCAAAAGCAACCGGCCCAGAAATCAAAGGAGCAAAATTCATCGGGCGCATCCTCACCTTCCTCAACTACAAATTGTTCAAAAAAGCAAACAAAATGCCCGCATGGTAACCATTATATAGCGAGAAGGACTCTATCTACCGTGAAACTTAAAGACCTAATAGAAAAGATAAAGCAACTACCCCCCGAGCAACGAGTCAAAGCGCTGCAACAGCTAAAAGAATTTCTCAAGAAACGTGAAGAACGATCCAAACAACAAAACGCAGCCACCACAGGCATGATCGAGGAGGCAGAGGTAGAGCGAGAGGCCATCCATCAGTTCATGGAGCAACAAAAAGCCACCAAGCTCGAAGACCTGTTCAAAGAAGAAGAACCCGAACAGGAAAACCTAGAAGAACGAACCCACCAAGAAGAGGTCCGTGAAGAAGTCAACCGATTTGCCCAAAGAAGCACGGAAGAAAACTACCAACGAGCAAGCGCGCTCAACCAAGTTGCTGACAGAACATACTCCCAAGAAAAGGAACTCTACGAAATAACCGCGGCAGAAGAGCTCAAACGCAGTCGAGGCTACCAAGACACCGAAGCAAGCAAGGCACAGTTTGAGGCCATTGAAGAACGCGCAGGTAACGTGAAAAAATACGCCCAAAGCCTCGCAGACAACATGCGCGAGCAAGAACAAGGCTACATACGCCAAGACAACACCCGCAGCTACAACTAATAGTATTTATATACCCGCAGTCTATTCTCAACCCATGGCGTACGAGCCAACAAACAGCATGGACCGAGGCTACACCCCCGTGGCTGACATCAAGCCACAGGAAGCCCTCGAAGAACCCGTGCTCACCCTCAACCAGATAGGACAGACCGTGGTAGAGACAGACCCCATATCGGGGAAAAATATGTTGCAGAACGTCCAGGCAGCCATCAGAGGCGGAGCAGGCAACATCCAAATCGTTCTTTCAACGAGCAGAAAACAGCCCATGGGTGGCGGAAGCAAGGCAACAGGAAAAGAAGTACGCGAGGCACTCAAGGAAGTCGCTCTAGCAAACCAAACCAATCTTATAGGTTTCGAACTCCCAACAGGAGCGGTAACCAACCTATCTGGCTTTGACATGCAACAACGAAGAATAGACGAGCAAGCACAAAAAGAAAACCTTGACGAGATACGAGAGGCACTACAGTTTGCTGCCGACCTAGGCGGCGGCGAGGTAGACCTTGTTAGTTTTGAATTCCCCCGCGCACTATTCGAACAATCCTGGAATCACACCATAGGCGAGACAAAGAACAAGGATGGAAAAACAGTGGACAAGAAAATGTTCGAAATCCCAGACGAAGCAGTCAGGGACGCCCTACGATTGATAGACGTAGAGACCGGCGCCATGCAAGAACTCCCCAGGCGAAGACTACCCAATCCGTTCTTTGCGTACCGAGATGACGAAAGAAAATTCGAGCAGGACACTCTAAACATGACCGAGGAAGAGGTCGCAAAGCTCAACCTCAAAAGATACATCACCTGGGAAGATTTCTTGAAAGAGTTCAAAGAAAAAGAAATGTTCAAGAATAAAATCGATTCGCAGACAAACAAGGAGAACCCCGCCTATCTAAACCCAAAGGACAGAGGAAACGATCTCAAAGTAAGAGAGGCAGCCTTCAAACTCATTCGCGAAGAGATATTTGCACGCGAACTAAGCTCAGCTAGAAGTAATATAGCAAGAACCCGAAGTTTCCTGGAAGGAGACAGAGAGCGCCTTAGCCACTTAGAGGAGAACAAGAAGGGCTTGGAAAATCCTGAAGAAACAAGAATTAAGATACAGCGAGAAATCAATGATGCACGAGCGGCAAACAACCCCAGAGAAACCGCAGTTAACGAACAGAGACTAGAAATATTTGAAGAATTACTAGCAAGTCCTGAAAAGCAAAAAGATAACGAGATCAAAATCAAACAGTTTGACACCAACGTCAAAGACTACCTAAAAGAGATCCAGCAACAGCAGCAGTCAGTGGCAGAGAACGAGCGAAGAAAGAACAACGCGCAGTTCTTTGAGACGCATGCAAGGGACATGGCCATCAAGGGATACAAAAAAGCAGGCATGATTGCGTATGAAGAACAAAAGGCGCGCGGCAAAACACTCAAGCATGATCTAATGATCGGACCAGAGATTGGCTGGCCACAATACTTCGGCGGCCACCCAGACGAGTTCATCGACATCATCACCAACTCCAGAAGAGAGATGGAACATGATCTTGTCCAAGAAGGCGTCAACCCCGTGGAGGCCAAAAAATCAGCCGCACAGCACATCAAAGGAATATTTGACACAGGACACCTAGGCATGTGGCTCGAGCACTTCAAAACAGACCTTCCCTGGGAAAAACGAGTCAAAGAGTTCAACTCCTGGTATCTAGAGCAAGTGCAAAAGCTTGCAGACAACGATCTTATCTCTGGCGTCCAGGCCGTAGACACAGCAACAGGAGCGCACGCACACCTGCCACCAGGCCAGGGCATACTCCCAATCAAGGATGCCGTAAAGATACTCAAAGACAAAGGATTCACCGGCCCGGTAGTGAGTGAGGGTCACGAGGAAGAAAAGTTCGGCCAGGGCCGCATCCTCATGAAGGCCTGGCAACACTTCGATCCCAAGCTAAGAACACAATACGGCCAGCCAGGCGTACCCTTCAGCAGCATCCACAACTCATATGTTGGTGGAAGCTACAGCCCACAATACATGGTGGCAAGCGTCGCCCCGCCATTTGGCGAGTACCGTCCCTGGGCAGGCGGCGACCAACCTATACCGTTTGAATAGCAACCTTTAAATATTCTAACGTATTTACGTTTTTTATGGTAAGTATAACATTGTCAGTGCCAGAGGAAACTCGGAAGACCATGAAAGAGCATGACGAGATAAACTGGTCCGGCTTTGTGAGAAAGGCAATTGAGGAAAAAGCGGGCAGGCTTGACGAGATTGCAAGCCTGCACCGTCAAGTAGAGAAGGATAGAGAGATTATGGATTGGGCAGTAACTCTCGTTCGCAGAGGCAGGAAGGAACGCGCAGAAAAACGAAGAAAGAAAGGTTCGCGATGAGAGTGGTGCTAGACACCAACATCTTGTTTGGATTTTTTTGGAAACGATCAGGCGTTCGCACACTCGTAGAAAAAAACGTACTTAGTTTGGCTGCACCTAAGATCGCTCTTATCGAACTACGCCGGTACAAATCAGCGATTTGCAAAAAGGCCAATATTACTCCTAAACAGTTCTTAGAGACACTCAAGAGGCTTCCGGAGAAAGTGTTCATAGTGGACGAAGAGGAGTATGCAGAATTTATGGAACCCGCCAAACGTCTGTGCCCTGATCCAGATGACGTAGCGTTCTTTGCTCTAGCGCTGGCTTTTGATAGACCCTTATGGACAAACGATAGGATGTTAGATCATCAAAGCAAGCTTCGCGTGTTTCATACCACAGAAATGGCAGAAGTTGTCGTTGAACTACAGCAAGGTTAATAAGTGAACACGCTAGAGAGGCACCATGGAAAGCGTAGACTACAAACTAAAAATTGGCGACACATGTCCTGGCTTTGACCTGCCAGGGACAGATGGGAAGATGTACAAACTAGAGGACTTCCATGCAGACATTCTTGTGGTGTTCTTCACGTGCAATCACTGCCCGTACGCGATAGCCGTTGAGCCACGGATCAACAATGTGGCAAAGAACTTCACCAACATCAGCGTGGTGGGCATCAACAGCAATGACTCATCCTCCTACCCTGAAGATTCTTTTGAGGGGATGGTTAAAAGAGTAAAAGAAAAGCAACTACACTTCCTGTACCTACATGACGAAAGCCAGTTGGTGGCAAAGGAATTTGGCGGCCAGTGCACCCCACACTTCTTCATCTTTGACAAGGAAAGAAAGTTACGTTACCAAGGGCGGTTTGACGACAACTGGCAAGAGCCAAACAACGTGACAAAGGAAGACCTCAAGGACGCCATCGTGGCATTACAAGAAGGAAAGGAAGTTGAAGAACCTGTGACAAACACGATGGGTTGTAGCATTAAGTGGAAGTAGTCAAGCGACGCGCAGCTCACCGATAGGGAAGTAGCGCCTGATTATGGTTTCGTTTGTTCTCAGCGTGGAGGCGTTGCGACCGATAAGCATGCCTCGAGTCTTGTAATCAGAAGCCTCTAGGGTGATCTTGCCGTCTTTCTCAATAATGTTAGATATTTGGTAGGGGGAGAAGGTATTCTTGATGAACTGATCTTTGTCCTCATCCCATTGGATGACTCGGATTCGCTTGTTCATGGCCTTTTCTAACGATTTTATGTTCTTACCGCCAGGCCCTATTGCTTTTTCTAGACCTTGGAGTACGATAAAGGCTATAATCTCACCCGTCTTGATGCAGTCTTTGAGCACCGCTCCTGTGCGTTTCTCAAAAAGACCCATAAGTTTTAGGTCGTCCTCATTTAAGGTTCGAGTCATATTACTCCTATGATAGAAATGTTAAAAGGTTTCTTGCATAAAACGCCGAGTTCTTCAGAATTTTGTTCAAGCTCGGTTATCTTAATGTCGTGGAGTTTGGCGTAGTGTTCCACTTTTTGCCGAGTGTGGAGAGCAAGGTTTTTGCTGAGCAACACTTCCTTAATGGTTTCTTTTGCCATTCCCTTAAGAACTCTGTCAGAACCGATAACGGTTTTGTCTGCTTCTACTAGCTTGCGAATATCCATTATTTCTTCTCCATGTTGAGCTTTGGCAACCCTGTGCCGACAGGGATGAGCTGGTTCAGCATGACATTCTCAACCACGCTGTTGAGCGGGTCACGTTCACCAGCAAGGGTTGCGTTAATCAAATGTTTTATAGGGGTTTCGAAACTTGCTCGGGCGAGCACGCTGCTCTTCTCACTAACGACGCCGTACCGGGTGATTCCCTTGATGCTTCCGCTCACCGTCATTGTGTCGGCAACAAGCAATACGTGTCGCGTGTCAATGCTCAATCCTTGTGCATCAATAACACGGTCAACCTCGTTGATTATTGCTTGGCGTGCAGCCTCAATGCCAAGAACTTTTGCAATTTCGTACAGATCGTTTGTGGTTGTTCGTTCGCCATCCACAAAGTCTAGCTCCAACACTTTCTTTAGGTTGGTGCCACTAGTAATGATGATGAACTCTTCTCCTCTTTCTACCGTGAGCACCTGAGATATTCCTTTGATGCCTGCGGCTTGGAGTTCGTTGATTGTGCCTCGAAGGGAGTAGAGAGCGCTAAGATCGCTATCGTCCTTTAGCTTTACGTCAACCACGTTGCCTTCCATCTTAACCTTGGCCTTAACCCCTTTACTTATGGCTTTGCTCAGTCCGGCAGGGGTGACCCCCCAGATTTTCATCTTTTCTTCATCCATGGTTAGCTGGAGCTTGAGTTCTGCAATGTTCATGCTGTATTCTTTTACCAGGTCGCCAACTTTTGTGGCTTTGAGCTTGCGTGCGAGATCTCGCACGTCCTTGCCTTTGTTGTAAGGGCTTTTGAGGAAGATCTCCATCATAGGTGTCTTGATAAGCTTTCTTCCGTCTAGGATTTCGATAAGTCGCGGCAACCCCATGGTGACGTTCATTTCTGCCACACCTGCAAAGTGGAAGGTGTCTAAGGTCATCTGTGTGCCTTGTTCGCCTATGCTTTCTGCACAGATAAGGCCTACTGCTTCGCCTGCGTCTACTTGTGCAGATTCAAACTCTTCCACGATAGTCTTGGCTACTTTGCTAAGCTTTGAGGAGGGCACTTCCTCTAACTGATCTAAGAGTTTCTTGTTGAGCTTGTCCGCGTATTGTTTGAGTTCTGGTTTCATGCTTGCCTCGTTATCCTGTCAACATTAATGACTCCTTTTTCTGAACGGGAGACGTCTATGCCGTCCTCTCCGTAGATAAACTGGATGATTCGACCGTTTGCGTCTCGCACGGTTTTATCATGCTCAACTTTTAGGTCCTGCATTGCGTTAGCTAGTCTTCGGTAGAGGTAGCCGCTCTTTGGCGTGCGTAGGGCGGTGTCCATCAGACTGTCTCTGCCTGTGATGGCGTGGAAGAAGAACTCTTTTGGGTTGAGTCCTTTTCGGAAACTGTTGCGCACAAAACCTCGAGCCTCGGGCTTAAGATCGCCGTGTTTGAAGCAGCTTAGGGTTCTACCCTTGTAGCCCTTGTCGATGCGCTTGCCTCTTAGGGCTTGCTGACCCACACAGGCAGCCATCTGTACAATGTTTAGTATGTTTCCCCTAGCACCCGAGCTGATAATGCTGGTGCTGTTCAATCCTTCAGTAAAGTGATCTCGGATGGTGTCTCCACAAGAATTTCTTGCTTTATTCAGGATTTCTAGTATGCGAAGTTCTACGGTTTCTTTGACCGTTCTTCCAGGATGGGCCTCGAGTTGTCCTGCATCGAAATCCTGGATGATCTGGGCGACCTCTTCTTCTGCCTGGACGAGTAACTCTTGGATTTTTTTGTTGGCAGCTCGTGGAAGGTCAATATCTGAGACTGGTGCACTTATGCCTGTGTATAGCAACACTTCTATGCCTAGCTTGAAGATTGAGTGAATGATGTCAATGGTTTGCTGGCTTCCGTAATCTTTTTGCAGTGCACGGATCATCTCGCCTGCGCCCTCTCCGCCAACGGTTTTTTGGTCGATAACTCCCTTTATGAGCTGTCCTTTTTCTACGACTACTTCCTCTCCGTTTTTGGATTTTCCATGGAAGGTAAAGTCGTCAGGTAGGAGCGTGCTGAAAATTTCTTTGCCAGTGATGAGCTTTTTGTTTGGAAGTTTGCTAACATCAAATATTCCTACCGCACACAAGAGATCGATTGCAGGTTGTCTCTCAAGCTCTAAGAATTTGGTGAGTACGAAATTGCCAGAAATGCCGTCATGGATACAACCAATGGCGCTTCCCCCATAGCCTGGGCTGATAAGCTGGGTTTGGACGTCTAATAGTATCTCTGCTTCGGCTCTGGATTCTTCTGTTTGCGGAATGTGGAGGTTCATCTCGTCCCCATCAAAGTCTGCGTTGTAGGGCGCACATACCGCAGGATTCAAGCGCAGAGTTCTGCCAGGTAGCACACGAACTCTGTGACACATCATGCTCATTCTGTGAAGACTGGGTTGTCTGTTGAAGACGCTGATGTCTCCGTCAATGAGGTGACGTTCTACTACGTAGCCAGGTTGTAACTCTTCTAGTATGGCTTCTTTTGTCTCTTCTGTGATTTTCTTCTTTTTTCCGTCTGGTCTGACGAGATAGTTTGCGCCAGGATACTTTGTGGGCCCGTTCTCTACGAATTTTTTGAGATATTCTCGGTTCCATTCGTTAATTATCTCAGGAACAGAGAGCTTCATGGCTACAGAGTTTGGAACTCCCACTTCGTTGATGGCCAACATAGTGTCTGGACTGATGACCGTACGCGCGCAGAAATTGGTGCGCTTGCCTGCTAAGTTGTGCCTGATACGTCCTTCTTTGCTTTTGATACGTTCTGAGATTGTTTTCAGGGGTTGGCCTGATCGGTGTCTGGCAGGAGGTAGCTGGGCTACCTCGTTGTCAAAGAATGTTGTAACGTGATACTGGAGCAAGTCCCATAAGTCCTCAACAATGATTTCTGGCGCTCCTGCATTTATGTTCTCGAATAATCGTTGGTTGATTCGGACGATGTCTCCCAGCTTGTGGGTTAGGTCGTCTTCGCTTCGTTCGCCGCTCTCCAACGTAATGCTTGGCCTTACGGTTACTGGCGGGATAGCAAGCACGGTGAGCACCATCCATTCTGGTCTGGCGCTTTCTGGGTTGACGCCGAACACCCAGCAATCGTCATCAGGAATTTTTTCTAGGCGTGACCTGATTTCGATGGGTGTTATTCTTCTCTCAGCATCTGCCATGAACGTGGTTGGTTTTTCTAGCGTGATCTTTTCTTGTTTGGCGTTGCAGTGTGGGCACTTGTTCATTTTTTTCGTGCTAGACACAAAGTTCTTGACAGCATCTCTGCGTGCCTCGACACCCTCATCAGTCTCTATTTGTTCTAGTTGTTCTCTTGTTTTTTGGATGTTCTGATCTTCAATGAGCACGCGGCCGCATTCTTTGCAACTGCACTGTAGCATGGTATGGATGATTTTGACAAAGTTGATGTGGATGACTGGTCTGGCGATTTCGATGTAGCCAAAGTGGCCGATACATTCTTTGAGCTTGCTGCCGCAAGTCTTGCATCTTAGTCCTGGATCTATAACTCCTAGTCGTACGTCCATGAGGCCACCGTCTACAGGGTAGCCTTCCTTGTCGTATAGTTCAGGGGTCACTATTTTGGATCGGGCCATCTTCTTTATCATTTTTGGGCCTAGCAAGCCGAAGAATATGCTGCCTACTTTTTTGTTCACGTAGCGGGTGCTGGCTTCGAACTTTTCTCTGAGAGCGCGCTCTTCTTCGGGTGTTAGCGGAACGCGAGGCTCGACTACTTCGCCAAGCGTAGGTTCGCCTTCGGTAGCTTCAGGTGCTGCTCCAGATTCAGGCGCCGCTTCAGTAGCTTCCGGTGCTGTCTCAGATTCAGGTGCCTCTTCGGGTTTTTCTTCTGCCATTTAGTACTTGTTTCCCAGTTCTAGTTTTGGATACACTCCAAGACTCTTGAACTCGTCTAAGATAAGCTTGAATGCGTAGCTCATTTCTACGTCGTGGATGATGGCGTTGTCGCCGCATACCGGACAAACACTCTTTTCTTTGAAGGCGTCGTAGATGGCAATCATGCCACACTCTTCACACACAGGTACGACGGTCTTGTCTGAGTCAAAGCGTTCTTTGAGCAGCAAGGCCGAGCCATGCGCCACAAAGGTGTCTTTTTCCATCTCTCCAAGTCGTAGGCCACCTTCTTTGGCGCGACCTTCTGTTGGCTGTCGAGTGAGTAGCTGGATTGGCCCTCTTGCTCTGGAGTGGATTTTGTTTGCCACCATGTGTTTGAGCTTGAGATAGTACATGCTTCCGACAAAGATTCTGGCGTCCATGCGCTTTCCGGTTAGTCCGTCATACATGGTTTCTGTGCCGTTCTCTGCAAAGCCTAGAGCGAGTAGTTCGTTTCTGATGACGTCTTCGGGTTCACTCTCAAAGGTGGTTGCGTCAACAAATCGTCCTGCGAGAGCACCGGTCTTTGCACCAATGCTTTCTAGTAAGTGGGACACGGTCATTCGGGATGGAATGCTGTGTGGGCTGAAGATTATGTCTGGGCGTACGCCATTTGCAGTAAAGGGCATGTCTTGTTCAGGCACGATAAGTCCTACGATGCCTTTCTGTCCGTGTCGCGAGACAAACTTGTCTCCGATTTCGGGTATTCTTTGATCTCTAATTCTTACTTGGACTATCTTGTTTCCTTCGTCGTTTTCTGAGACCATGACAAAGTCAACTATGCCTTCTTCGCCGTGTTTCAACGACACGCTACTCTCACGGGTGACGTTGCTTGCGAGGCTGTACTCTTCTAGACTTGAGAGGAATCGTGGCGGGCTTACCTTACCGATGACGACGTCTTCTTCTTTTACTTTGGCTTCTACAAACACTACGCCGTCGTCTTCTAACAATCTATAGTCTCGCTCGCTCTTGTAGCCTTTGACGTCTTTGTCTGGAACGGCAACCTTGTCCATCAGTCCTCCGCTGTAGCGAAGTTCTTCTGCTGATGCAGGTCGGAAGTAGGTGCTTCGACCTAGACCTCGGTCTAGGCTTCCTTTGTTGAGAATGATTGCGTCTTCTATGTTGTAGCCTTTGTAGCTCATGACCGCAACAACCACATTTTGGCCGGCAGGGTGTCGGTCGTATTCTGCAAGATCGTGTGCCACGGTTCTTACTATTGGGCTCTGTGGTGAGTGCAGGAGGTTGACGTCCATGTCCATTCGGACGGGGAAGTTTGCTGCGTAGAAGCCAATGCCCTGTTTTTGGTTCTTTGCGCCGATGCTCAATCGTGCGCTCTGGGTGTAGTTGCCATAGGGCACCAAGGCCGTTACGACTCCCAACATGGTCAGGGGACTGATTTCTAGATGGGTGTGATCGGGAGATAGCTCTTTTTCGTCGAATGCGATGAGCATGTTTTCTTCTTCTCCTGCGTCGACGTATTCTAGCACGCCTTGTTTGACTAGCTCTCCCCAGGTGGTTTCGTTTTTCTGGAGTTGCTTGATGTGCTTGTCTGTTAGCAATGGCATGCCGTCTCTGACCACGATCAAGGGTCTCCTTGTCCTTCCCTTGCCACACTCTACGTGTACTTGGTTTAGTACGGGGTCTATGTGGACGTTTATGTTGGTGCTTAGAGCGCCTTTGGCTCGTTCTTCTCTTAGGGCGTTGGCAAAGCTCTTGGCGTCTTGGACCATGCCTGAGTATAGTCCGTTAACGTAGACTTCTGAGTTACCTTCCTCACCAACGCCTATTCCCTGGAGTTGTTTGGTTACTTCGGCCACGTCCATGGTTTCGGATACAGAAGCGAGTAGTGCGAGGTTTTTTCTCAGGCCGATGTTGGTTCCTTCGGGTGTCTCAGAAGGACATAGCCTTCCTAGATGTGTGGCGTGGAGCTCTCTTGCCTTGAAGTTTTCTTGGGATGCTGATAGGGGCGAGACAACTCTTTGGAGGTTGCTCAGGGCGTTCAGATAGTTTAGGCGTTGGATTCTCTGCGAGACTCCTTTTCTTCCGCCTACCCAGTTGCCCGTTGCCATGCTACTGTAGATTCGGCTGGTTAGTAGTTTTTCTCTGATGATGACTTTGATGGAGGGGAACTTTCCTCGCTTGACTATTCGCTGGAAGTTGTATAGCATGTCATTGATGAAGACCTTTAGGTTCATCCTGAACAGGTCTGCCAGGAGGTCTCCGCTCATCTTGACACGCTTGTTCATGTAGTGGTCCTTGTCGTCAGGTTCTATCGTGCCTCTGTAGCACTCTATATACTTTCTCAAGTACTTGCATAGACTGACTGCCTTGGCGTTCCTGTTTTCTTCCTTGGTGCCTACGTGGGGCAGTAAGTAGCGGTCTAGGAGCTCGTTCATGCGTTCTATCCTGATTTCTTTTGCCTGGGTTATGCCCATCTTCTTGGCCACGTAGTCCATGGCTTGTTCTGGGTCCTTCAGGTTAACATGCTCGAAGAGGTTGATTAACAACTCGTCGTATTGCTTGTCTTTGCTTACCGAGCGTACGATGTCCTCGTCGTTTATCATACCAAGAGCTTTTATGATGGCGATGACAGGAACTCTTGACACTCTTGTGAAGGACAGGTAGAATCCACCGTCCTTCAGGCGTTCGATGGTGTGCGGGATTTTGTAGGGTCCTTGCTCGGAGAACAGCTTTCCTACGTACTTTGAGATGCCTCTTGCTTCCTCAACCAAGAACTTGTTTGGCGCTAAGTCTTCGATAGAGACGAGCACTCGTTCTGTTCCGTTAATGATGAAGTAGCCACCAGCGTCGTGGACGTCCTCTCCTTTCTCTATCAACTCGTCCTCGGTCATTGGCGACAGTCTGCAGTACTTGCTCTTGAGCATGACTGGCAATGAACCAATCTGGGTTTGGAATGTCTCTCGCTGGACGTCGTTAATATGCGAAGAAATCTCGATGAAGACGGGTGCGGCATAGCTTAGCTGTCGTAGTCTGGCCTCTTGCGGGTAGACCGGACGCTTAGAACCGTCTGCTTCAGTAATTTCTGGCTTTGTCACCCAGACCTTGTCAATTTTGATTTTGAAACTTTCGACGTTGGGCGGGATGATGGTGGGAATGATTTCTTTGTTTTCTTCAAAAATAGCGGGTAATTCTTTTTCAACAAAATTGTTAAAACTTTCGATGTCGCTCTTTACAAAACTGTTCTCAGCAAAGTGCTTGTTGATCAACAGGTTTGCGGCGTTCATGCGGCCACCACCCTTCTGAAAAAGACGGTCTCTCCTGCTGTCGGGGAAGAACGTATGACTTTGACCACGTCGCCTTCCTTGACGTCTAGCTTGCCAAGACCTGGGTCTTTTATGAGAATTCTGGGTAACTCGCGTAGCGTGATGCCGTAGGTGTCTAGTAGGTCCTGCTTTTCCTTCTCACTCACTTTTGTGTGCTTGGGAACAAGCGCGTGCTTTGTTGGGTCCATTGTTCGATCATGAGCGGGGCGGACGGGATGTTCGTCTTTCGATTTCGAACCCGCAACCGTCGGATTTCTTATGCTAAAAGTCCGATGCTCTGCCAGGTTGAGCTACCGCCCCACATTCACCCCGCTGTATATACTAATAACAGGTGGTGAACAACAGTGAAGAGAGCATACCCTAGTCATGGTTCGGAAAGGAATAAATACACAGCACGCAGTCCGTTTATAAAGGTTACTGTTTTTTGGTGTTTTTTACGGTAAAAAAAGGGCAACAGCACATTTTTATGACGTCTTTTTCTCACCACCCTATGGGCCGAATCATCCCTGTAACCGTCGAAACAGCGTACGTCACCCAGGACGAACTTCAGCTGGGCAGCCTAGAATGGCTGTTCTGGCATTTCGACAGAGGTCTTGGGGCCACGCTAGGCCCGCCGGTAGTGCGCAAGATCGGCAGGCATTCCTGGATCGTCGACGGCCACAACACCTTTGCCGTGGCATCCTTGTTCCAGCAAGAGAAAATTCTCGCCTACGTGCCAAAGAATGAAGATGATTTTATGTATGCTGAGGACTTTCCTGAAATATACTATCAGGGACTCCGAAATAGAAACAGGAACATAAAACGATTGTCCAAGGTTGTAGAAGAGGGTCACGAAATGCAAGAGATGGGCCTAAGGACCATAGAATGCTTGAGGAAAAAATGCAGCTTGATGAAGAGTGTTGACGACGCGCGGAGACACCTGTACCCACCAGAGATTTACTCTCCCGACGAGTACGCCGCCATGGACCCTCCTGAGTTCTCTTCCATATTCTGAGTCTTCCACAAAGGACAGTAGTTCCCCACCTGGAAGGTGTACAGTTCTGTCGGCACAAACGCACCGTGAAACAATATGTGCGGTCTCTCAAGCTTGCAATCCCTGTGCAATTCGCGATGCTTGCAAGTGTAGCACGTGCGCTCCTCATCCCCCTCCCTGCTAGCGATGAAGGGTTGGCCGTGAAGCTTCTCTGGATCTTTTGCTAACTCCTCCAAAAAATCAGTCATAGAGTTCAGAGCCCAAACGTTTATATAAACGTACATCCCGAAAAGCAGCGTGGACACGCTTGTTTTCGACGCTGGACCCATCATAAGCCTGACCCTAAACAACATTCTTTGGGTGCTCAAACCACTAAAAGAACGCTACAAAGGCAGCTTTATCCTACCCGATGCAGTCCACAAAGAACTCGTTGACAGACCCCTAAAGGGTAAGAAGTTCAAGTACGAAGCCTTCCAAGTCCAAAGCCTGGTCGAGCAGGGCGTGTTTGACGTGGTCAAGGATGCAGAGGTTATCTCTCTAGGAAAAAAGCTGAGCAATCTAGGCAATAGCTGCTTCCAGGCAAAGGGAAATCCCTTACAGATAGTCCAGGCAGGCGAGATGGAAAGCATCGCCTACGCCCTACATCACGATCGCACCATCGTCATGGACGAGCGCATCACCAGAATGCTCGTCGAGGAACCCGAAAAACTTTGTAAAAGGCTAGAAAAACGCTTCCACTTCCCTGTCCACACGGTGAAGAGCAATCTTAGCGATTTCAAGGACAAGGTCGGCAAGCTAGACATCATCAGAAGCGTGGAGCTAGCCACCGTCGCGTTCGAGCAAGGATTGTTCAACGACGTGCTGATCAAGATACCCAACGCCCGCAAGGAACTACTGGATAGCCTGCTCTGGGGCCTGAAACTAAACGGTTGCGCGGTCTCCAACGAAGAGATGAAGAGCATGGTCAGAAGAGTGCATGGCTGAAACTCCAACCCATACATTCTTCCTCATAAATCCTTATAACGACCTTTCACGTGCTAGCAGCCATGCTGCTTCAGTCCTTAAAACTCAAAAACATTCGTAGCTACGTCGAGGCAGCCATAGAGTTCCCAGAAAATTATCTTCTGCTCGCAGGCGATATCGGATGCGGCAAGACAACTGTGCTGTTAGCCATAGAGTTTGCGCTATTCGGGTTATTACGAGGGGAGCTATCAGGCAACGCCCTGCTAAGGAATGGAAGGCATGTTGGCGAGGTAGAGCTAGCCTTCAAGATTGACGAAAAAAACATCAAGATAAGAAGGGTGTTGAAGCGCAACGGAGACACCGTAAGCCAAGACGCAGGAAGCCTGACGGTAGACGAAGAAAAGAAGGAGCTCACCGCCTCAGAACTCAAGGCAGCAATCCTAGAACTCTTCGGCTATCCCCAGAGCATGGTCACCAAAAGCAAGCTCGTCTACAGGTACACCGTGTACACACCACAAGAACAGATGAAAGCAGTACTTACGGATAGACCAGAAGACCGAATGAACGTCCTACGCCAGGTGTTTGACATAGACAAGTTCAAGCGCGTCAAAGAAAACGCCAACGTCGTGTTGAAAGATTTAAGACTACAAAGCAAAGAGCTAGAAGGCCGGACGGCAGACCTAGCGGCAAAGCAAGAACTCTACGAAAATCACAAGAACGAATCAACCATAATCCAAGAACACACAGTCCAGGCACAGCAATATCTTGAGGTAAGCAAAACAGAAGCAAGAAAAGCCGAAGATAATGTCGAACGTCTAGAGGCACAAGCAGAACAGGTAGCCCAGGCAAAGACCCAACACGCACTAGCCCAAAACACCCTAGATAATTCTGCAACCACAAAAGCAAAACTACAGCAAGAACACGACGAGGCCGTGCAAGAACAACAGCAGATCTCAAAAGAACTCACACCCATCGACGTCTCTCAGCTACCCCAACAACGAACGGTGTTGCAGCAAGCAGAAAGCGACCTCTACAAGCTCGGCAAAGAACTAGGAGAGCAAGAAGCCATCCATCGCGTTTGCGAAGAGACCAAAAACAAAATCACGCAGCTAGACAACTGCCCCGTATGCCAACAACCCGTAACCGACACGCACAAGCACACCGTGACCGTAGAGCAGCAAAACAAGCAGCAAGCCATCCAGCAAAAGATAGAAGGCCTGCAACAAGAACAAACACAACTAAAAGAAACAGCAGAGACAACACGCAACCAAGTAGACCAACTCCAACGACTCCAAGAACGAGCTCTTCAACAGGCAGGCCTGCAACAACGGGCAGAGCGACTAAGCCAACGCACAAAAACCATACTCCAAGAACAAGCACAACTCGACAAGGACGTGGTTGCCGCACGACAAAAACAAGAAGAACTCAAAGAACTACTAAACCAAAACGTCGAAGGGTTTGAGCAAGCAAGGCAAGCGTTGCAAACAGCACGACAGCGCGTCCAAGAACATTCTCTCAAAGAACAAGAGCTACGCACCAAACAAGACATGCTCCGACGCATGATTACCGAATTAGAAGCAGAACTCGAAGAGAAGAAAAAAAGCAAGCAAACACTAGAAAAACTAAACATCCAACAAGCCTGGCTCAAGAACGAGTTTGTGGGGTTGGTAGACCTCATTGAACAGCACACCATGGCCAGACTGCACGCACAGTTCAACGATCTGTTCCAGCAATGGTTCGGGTTGTTAATAGAAGACACCATCCAAGCGCAGCTAGACGACAGCTTCACCCCCACCATCATACAGAACGGGTACGAGATCAGCGTCGACCACCTAAGTGGGGGAGAGAAAACCGCGTGCGCGCTAGCCTACCGACTAGCCCTGAACCGAGTCATCAACGACGTCATCCACACCATACGAACAAAAGACCTCTTGATCCTAGACGAGCCCACCGATGGGTTTAGCAGGGCACAGCTAGAACGCCTAGGCCAAGTGTTGAGCGACATCGAGGCAAGACAAGTCTTGATCGTCAGCCACGAACAGACCATGGAAAGCTACGTAGATGCAGTTATCAGCTTGCAAAAGAACGATCATGTTACGGCAGTGGGTTGACCGGACCCAGGTAATCTAGTGCAAAGAATGGCCTGGGCGAATCACGCGCATGCCCATACTGGTCGAAAAGAGCAAAAAAGTCTCGAACGTCACCAAGGACGTCAGGCGTGGCGATGAACGACAGACGCATGACAGGATTTGTCCACACAGCAGGCTCAGGCTCCTTCGCAGGCTCGACCCGACAATGAACGAACTCGCCGTCAAACTCGTAATGCGGAACGTGCACCTCACGGCGTTCATAGCGCAATTGGTGGCGGATGGCAGACTCGTCAGATTCATGAACTCCCACATAGCTCTTCAACGCAATACGCAGCCTATCATTCGCAATGTCGGTGGTGGAAAAATACTCTGCAAAAGCGTCCCTATCCCGAAAACTAATGTCACCCACAAATTCAGGAAACATTTTTCCCTCCCGGAGATCGGGCCGCACCTGGATATGATATTTGGTCGCCATCCCTCCAGGAGTGCCCTCAGAACAACAGTGCGTCACCACAAAATTGCCACCCACGACCAACTGTTCCCAGTCACCTTGGGCACGATGCTTATCAAGCATATAGACATCTGGCATCTCGCGCGTTGCGTTAGACATACTGCAAGGATTCCACCACAATATATAAACATTCACGTACCTACTCCTGCGTTACACCTCCACGAGACTGGCCGATAGTTTTAAATAACAGAATGCCCGGCAATACGCTATGAAACGGGTTTGGATACTCATGGCGTTACTCTTGGCCCTACCCGTAGCGGCACAGGAGGCCTTCACGTTTAACATTGCGCCACAAGAGGCAGTCATAAAAACCGACGAAACCGCCGAGTTAAAGCTAAGAATAACCCACCAAGGAGACCAGTCAGAACCGTTCGACCTGTTCTCTAGCGACGTCCAATGGGATATAAGAACCGCACAAGCGCTCATCGTGCCACCCACCGGGCTCAACACCACGGTCACGCTAAGACCCTTATTTGACAAGTCAGGCGTGTACGGCATCACGCTAACCCTACGCAGGCTGAAGACCGGAGAGGTCAAGAAGCACACCATCACTGTTGAACTCCAAAGTGTTGGAGACCCAGTACAGACCTACCTGCCCAGCATCAAAGCCAAGACCAGCTTTGAGCGAGGGGTAAATCCAGCAAACCCTGCCCAGGTAACCGTGGAGGTAGAAAGCCGAAACAACGTACCCATACCCCAACTCGTGATCAAAGCCAGATCTCACACGATAAACGCCGACCACACCACCACGCTAGAACCTGGAGAGAAAAAAACCATCACGTTCAACGTCAAGCTCGATCCCAAAACAGCGCCACAAGACGACATACTAAGAACCACCGTGGTTGCCGTGGACAACAGCGGCAAGAGCTACAGCTTTGAGACAAACCCCATAGAGTTCAGCGTGGTACCCTACGGCAGCGTAGAACCCATGATCAAGATAGAAAAGAGCTTCATGAAAACGTACAAGACCATCACGCTAAGCAACAGAGGCAACGTGGGCCGTGTCGAGGACTACGAATACAAAGTAGGATTCTTTGAGAGCTTCTTCACAAAATCCCAACCAAAAGGAGTGAGAGAGCTAGGAAGCATACGTTTTGACGTTCCGCTAGAGGTCGGAGAGAGCAAGCAAATCGTCGTCGTCACAAACTACTGGAGCATATTCGTGCTCATAGTCATCCTTCTCCTAGGCTCTGTCGGCTACTTCGCGTTCAGGAGCCCCATAGTGATCACCAAAACC
Source organism: Candidatus Woesearchaeota archaeon (assembly GCA_002687275.1). Taxonomy (GTDB): domain Archaea; phylum Nanobdellota; class Nanobdellia; order Woesearchaeales; family ARS49. Next base: position 5,305 of record NYZT01000026.1, on the reverse strand, counting down.
GCAAGGGTGGTCTCCACCAAAGAAGGCGGCATTTCTGAGCTCAAGATCCTGCTAAGCGCGTACAACAGAGGCAAAAAGCCCATCAAGCACATCCGCCTCATAGACCTCGTACCCAAAATAGCAGAGTACCTCACCAGGAGCGATCCAGGAAGCATCGAACCCTACAGCGTGGTGAAGCACGAACAAAAAGGAGCCATCATCAAATGGAAGGTCAACCAGCTAGAGCCAGGCGAAGAACGCATCATCGTTTACCGAATCAAAGCCAAGTTCGCCATCATTGGCGGGGTAAGACTACCCATCGCCAGCAGCAGGTTCGAACACCTACCCGGACACGAACGAACCACAAACAGCAACGTTGCAGTCATTTCGCTATAACTTTTTAAAACACGCCTCACGACAAGTATCATGATGCAGTACACCGCCAGACAACAAAGGAAACTTGATGATCTAGAATCCCAAGAAACCCCCGCCGAAGAATACCACGGCGGTCCAGCAGCAGCGTATCAACGAGCGTGCAGGCATGCGTGGAGGATGTACAAAACAATCCAAGGCAATCCATCCCCAAAATGCGTTGCAGAACAAACTCGAGCCCTAGGCTGGCCATTCCATCCCCCAGAAGGCAGAGGAAAAGCAGAAGAAGCTCACGCAGTGCTTAGAAAAAAAGAAGGAGAAAAGAACACCGCCCTGGACGCCCTCGAAGAATTCGTTGAGTTAGTGGAAGAACTCCATCCTTGAGCATACTTAGGGAAGCACCTTACTAAATCTGTAGTTATTAATATAACAAGCGTCTACCTACACTATTATGTACAAAACAGCCGCAATAATAATGCTGGTCGCGTTGCTCGCAACGACGACAACCGCCCTGTCTCCTCCGCTAGTATGCGAAAGCGCACAAGCGTTAGCAGAGGGCGAGTCTCAAACATACTCAAGAAATGGCCGAGACTACGACGTCAGCCTGCTGTCCGCTATAGGACGGATTGCCAAATTCAGGATCAACGGAGAAGAATTTTCTCTTCCAACCTTTTCCACATACACACTGGCAAACGGCGTGCCGGTTTCCCTCGATGGCATCCATACCACCAGAGCACCTCCGGCAGACTTTCCCGAACCAAAAACGTACGCTACCTTTTGCTTCAATCACGGAATCAAAGAAATAATCACACCTATCACCAGACCAGCCTTGCTGGAGAACGAGTTGCTCATTCCTTTTGGGGAGATGAAAAAATACAAGGATCTTACCATAGAATTCACCGACGTCGTTGAGGACTCAAGATGTCCTATGAACGCACGTTGCATATGGGAAGGAAGAGTCATGGTCGCGCTAGACATATTTTCTAGTGACCCAGACCCTGCCAACGCAGTCCTAGCACTAGGAGAAAGCCTAGAGATTGGTGGCTACACCCTAACCTTGGTCGAAGTCATGCCCTATCCCTCAACGAAAACAACGCCTGACGAGTACGTCGTACGACTACGATTTGCAGAGGAAGTTCCTAGCACGACCTGCCCGATAGGGTGCACGTGTGGCGAAGGCACCATCACTTGCCCCACCGAGCGGTGTGAGGATCACACGTACTCAACCTGTCCACGGGGCTGCCAAGCAGAGTGCACGCCAAGCGTGTGTTCAGAGCCTGATGAGAACGGTAACGTAATCTGCACAGCAGACTGTGATGGACGAGGCAGTTGTGTCACACCAATAAAGAATCCTTTCAGCTGCAGCCAGCACACGTTCAGCACCTGTCCGAGTACATGCACAAGAGTTTGCCTTCCGCCTGAAGGATGCGAGCCAGGGGACATCTGCCCAACAGTATGCGCAGAGATCCCAGGAAGCTGTGTAGGCCTAGAAGACGTTGCAGAAATCATCCAACAAACCAAACCACCTATTGGCATCATACCAAGAACGAACATGCCCTATCCATGCGAGGAAGGGATACGAAAGAACGTCAACGGTCGGCCAACGTACTGCATTGACGGAGAACAAGAGGAGCAAAAAGAAGACAACGCCGCATGCCAGAACAACTTTGAGTGCAAATCCAACTTTTGCAGCAAAGGACAGTGCTATGACATCGCCGGCGAAGTAGAAGAGACACGAGGGTTACTCCAACAGTTGTTTGACTGGCTCAACACGATCTTCTAGAAGTAAAAAGTATCCCAGCGGGCGGATTTGAACCGCCAACCTGTCGGGAACGGCAGGGCTACCCTCACTTTCATCCTTAGCTAACGCATAGTCTGTGAGTGACATCTTCTACAGCCGACCGCTCTGCCGTTGAGCTACGCTGGGACAAGCATACAAACACCACAACCCCTTTTAAAACTAACGTTCAAAAACGTCCAACGTCAGCTCTAGGGCTAGGAAAACGTCATCGGCAGCGTCTAAGGACAGCTTTGTTGGATCGGTAGGCGAGGGTCCAGGAACGTGGACAGGCCGCACAGGTGCCGCCGACCGTGCTGGCTCAGGGGCATACTCTGGCTGCAAAGGAATGACAAACTCCTCGCTAGCGCAGGCAGCCATAAGCAATAGAAGCAAAAACAAACGCCTCATCGCATTATCCCCCTATAGTTTTGTTTGAACCCCGAGATCGTGCTTTTGATAGAGCTTGCAGGCTCTCCCCGCAACACCTGCCGTTGTATTTGGGCGATAGACGTGATCAGGTCAGCGGCCTGCTCGAGAGTGATGCTGCCATCGTCATGCGCGTCCTCAACTCGTTCTTGCAAGTCTCGCAACAACAAGATAAGATAGTCACACTTGCTTATGTCATCGGCATTTTTTACCGAGGTGAACCTTGCCTGCTCCCGAAAGCACGTGTTCTTTGTAAGACCACTCATGGTGTAGCACTGCCAGCTCCTCCGGTACAGATCAACACAGGCATCCTGCTTGCCAGGCACCATACACGCTTCAGGGACAAGCTCTGGGCTGGGCGTCTCTTGACGGCAGGAAACTCTCTTATGCAGGGTAGGACGCTCGTCGCAAGTGGCAGCAACCACACTCGACGCGAGCACGAACAATAACACGAAGGCCCCCCAACGCATAACCTCCCCCACCCCTAGAAAGTATAAAAGCGTTTCGGAGGAAACCTTTTAAGCTAAGTTTCACCTTACCATCCATGCACGAATTAGACGGTAGCGCCCCCTACGATCCAGAGATAGTTGCTTCACTAGCAGATAAACGTGTGGCGCTTGCCGGCCGCTACAACCTCCTCCACAACGGACACCTAAGCGTGCTCGTGGATATGATCAAAAAGACCGCCCAAACAGCCATCCTTCTGGGAAGCGCAAACATCACCCACAGCAGGAGAAACCCTTGCAACGCTGTTGAGAGAAGGAATTGCATCAATCGCGCACTGTATGACGAAGCCCAGAACGACGAGGAACTCCATGCAAAAATGCTCAGCAGCCCTCCAGATGTGCTTCCGTTGTATGATGCCAATCCAGGAGGCGATTCCTGGACAGACGAGCAAGAGGCAGAATGGATGTCCGAGCTAGCCAGAATCGCCCGACACCCAAACTACCTCATAAGCGGCAACCCCGAAGTGGAGAAGCCCTGCTTACAGCAAGGCATGGCGTACCTCAACGTGACCACAGTCGTTCCTCCTGCGATTCTCGACCAGTACAGAACGACCTCCGAAAAACTCTCTGCCTCGCACATCAGAGAACTCATACGGGCAGGATCCTCAGCATTCAAACCACTCGTACCCTACGCAGTGCTAGAAGTGTTGCGCGAGGTGGGAGGCATCACCGACCGCTTGAGGTTTGCCCACGACCACCAAGACGCAGTCATCGAGGGCCACCCCCACGTCGAATGTCTGCCCTACCATATAGACGCAGGAGGACAGCTATTAATCGGAGTGAACGGAAGCGGACAGCTAGAACGCGTCCCAGCCCCAAACGGTGTGTTTGAGGATGCCACGGCAATCCGGCTCTTCAACGAAAGGGGCAGGTCATTAGAACCTATCAACGCATGGCGGCTCCCGCTACGAGTGAGAGAGTCCGACGAACGCATACCTCGCCAGCTCACCCGCGTACGCAGCTACAAAGAAGGAGAAAGAGTCATCTCCACCTACTCCCTACACGTGTCTGACCTTCAAGGCCTCGACGGCATACATTTTGTCAAGCCAGAAAACACCAGTTGTGTTGGAACTCGCCACTTCATGGAGTATGTGCGTGGCGGAGGCGCATTTTAGAAACGCATAAAAACCCCAACGTCCTGCAAAAATGCGTGATAAAGAACACGTTTCTCTTTTTGGAAGGTATTGGAAGAGAAAAAGAACGAAAGCTGTGGCAGCAGGGCATCCACGAATGGAATGATTTCATGGACGCGCCAAGCATACAAGGGCTGCACCCGACGAGAAAACAGGCATTTGATGTCCAGCTGCAGCAAGCAAAAGACAAGCTCTGGGCAGGCAACATGGACTATTTCTTTGACAAGCTACCCCTAGCAGAACACTGGAGGCTGTGGGAACACTGCAAGGACGAAGCCGTTTTTTTGGACATCGAGACCGGTGAGCGAGAGGGCATCACCGTCGTAGGATTATACGACGGCAGGGATTGCAAAACGTTCATCAGAGGGCAGACCTTAGACAAGAAAACCTTGCTTGCAGAGCTCAACAAGTACGCAGTCTTGGTTAGCTTTAACGGAACCAGCTTTGACATTCCTGTCCTGCAACGCTATTTTGGCATCACACTAACCCACCCGCACATCGACCTGCGCACCGTGTGCGGACGTGTCGGACTAAAAGGCGGCCTGAAAGAGATAGAAAAAAGGTTGGGCATCACGAGAAGGAAAGAGGTGGAGAACCTCAGAGGCGGGCACGCAGACCAGTTGTGGAACATGTGGCAGGCATCCGGAGACAAGGAATGGCTAGACCGCTTGGTGATGTACAACGAAGAAGATGTTCTAAACCTAGAAACCTTAGCGCAAAAGGTAATCCCGCAACTTACCTCAAAGACACGATTTGGCAAGGTCCCAACGCTTGATTTAAAAACCCCCACCCACTAGGAAGGCTATGAAAGCCATGTTTGTCCACGCCAAGCTGGACCACGACGTCACGCTGCCAAAAAAGGCGTTAGAGACATTGAAGGGCAAGAAGGTGGGCCTGGTGAGCAACATCCAACACCTGCACAAGCTACCCGAAGTAAAAAAACAATTGCCAGGAAGCTTGTTCCTTGGCCAAGTGCTAGGATGCAGGGCAGAGAACGCCGAGGCAAAACAAGACAGGGTAGACTGCTTCTTGTATGTTGGAACAGGGCAGTTCCACCCCATCAAGGTAGCCATGGTCACCAAAAAACCTGTTTTCATCTTCAGCCCGGT